>QZKK01000040.1 GCA_003599475.1 Desulfobacteraceae bacterium | reverse complement strand
GGTCGATTTTCCCACATTGGGCGCTCCGACAATGGCGACATAACCGGATTTAAATTTTTCAGGATACGGGTTCATACCAATCTTCATCCGTGTTCATCTGCGCCTATTCGTGTCCTCCATACTCTGCGCCTCTACCGTCTCCGCGCGAGAAAATACGATTTACCTTGCTTCGAGCAGTCTTTCGAGCTCCATCCAGAGCGGCTCTTTTCCCATTCCCGATTTTGCGGAAAAAAGCTGCAATGTCTCCGGGGCAACCTCAAGGGTATCGGCGATTTCCCGGAGTTGTTTCATCTGCTTCGATTTCGAGAGTTTATCTACTTTTGTCAAAACCGGAAGATGCGCAATACGGGATTTGGCCATCCAGTCGAGAAAATTCCGCTCCTCCATGCGCGGAATCCGGCGGATATCCATGATCAGGACCACCCCCTTCAGCGTCTTGCGAGTGGCAAGATAGGTCTCGACCATCGGCCCCCAGCTTTTTCTCACGGCTTCCGGCACCTTTGCATAACCGTATCCCGGCAGATCGACAAAGAAAAAGGACCGGTTGATCAGAAAAAAATTGATCAGTTGGGTCCGCCCGGGAGTAGACGACGTTTTGACCAGGCTTTTCCGGTTGACGATCCGGTTGATCAATGACGACTTTCCCACGTTCGAGCGCCCGGCAAAGGCGATTTCAGGAAACTCGGAAGGCGGATAGTGGGAGGGCTTTGTCGCAGACTTGATGAATTCGGCAGATGAGATGATCATAAGAATTTCCAATGTGGAACGCCCAATGTAGAACGTCCAACATAAGGGGGCAGGATATCCTTGGACATTGAAAATTCTACATTCTGCATTCTACATTCAGATATCTTCCCAGCCGTTTCATCCCCTCGGCGATGTTTTCCATGGAGTTGGCGTACGAAAATCTCAGGTATCCTTCACCGTTTCGGCCGAAATCGATGCCGGGCGCAACCCCCACGTGGGCCTTTTCCAGGATGTCGAAGGCCAGCCCGTATGAATCTCCGGAGATATGCTTTGCATTGGCAAAGACATAGAATGCACCGGTGGGCTCGACCGTGATGCCGAATCCCAGATCTTTAAGCCTGCCGATGAGAAATCGACGGCGTTTATCATAGGTGTTTTTCATCCGGACCACTTCTTCCCTGCAGGATTTCAGGGCCGCGATTCCCGCCTTCTGAACGACGGCATTTGCGGAGATGAAAAAATTCTGTTTGATCTTCTGAATAGGCCGGATGAATGGTTTCGGCGCGATCAAATACCCCAGGCGCCACCCGGTCATGGCGTAAAGCTTGGAAAAACCGTTGAGCACGAAAGCCCTATCGGTAAATTCGAGAATGGAATGTTCCTTCCCCTCATAGACCAGGCCGTGGTAGATTTCATCCGATACGATGTAAGGGCTAAATCCGGCAATCGCCTGCATCCGCTCCTTAGACAGGAGGTTTCCGGTCGGATTCGACGGCGAATTGATAAAGATGGCCTGGGTTTTGAAGCTGATCTTTCGTTCGATTGCTTCCGGCCGGAACTGGAATCCGTCTTCCTCATAGACCGGTACGGTCACCGGAACCCCTTGAACGAACTTGATGAAATTGGGGTAGCAGGCATAGTGCGGATCCGAAATGATGACCTCGTCTCCAGGGTCTAGAAGGGCTGAGAACATTGCAAACATCGCAGGCGATGTTCCCGAGGCGACGATCACCTGGTCTGGATGAACCGAAACCCGGTATGTCGTTTCGTAGTATTCACAAACGGCTTCCCGCAGCTCCGGCATGCCGAGGCTGTGCGTGTAATGGGTGTACCCCTCTTCGAGAGCCCGGCAGGCTGCCTCTTTGATGCAGGCAGGCGTATCGAAATCCGGCTCCCCGACCTCCAGATGGATTACGTTGATGCCTTCCCGCTCCAGTTCGTGGGCGCGCTCGAGCACATCCATCACGATGAAAGAAGAAATATCCTCGACCCTCTTCGAAACCATTGTTCAACCTCGCATTTTTCAGCCACAAAGCCACAAAGATTATCATTTTGTTATAAGGGCTAAACGTCATAATCCTTCTTTGTGTCTTCGTGTCTTAGTGGCCAATCGCTTCCTTCTGCCTCAAACCACTTTGTTCAACGGGTATTCGATGATTCCTTCGGCGCCGTACTTGAGCAGCTTAGGAATCAACTCTCTTACCACATCCGAACCGACGACGATCTCGACTGCAAACCACTTCGCTCCATAAAGCGGAGAGATGGTCGGCGAGTTGAGGCTGGGAAGCAGCGAGATTACGCTTTCCATCTTTTCCTCCGGAACGTTCATTTTCAAACCGACCAGCTTTTCACCCAGGAGCGCTCCTTGCAGCAACAGGGCGATCTGCTCGATCTTTTCTCTTTTTTCTGAATCCTCCCAGGATTTGTGATTGGCAATGAGCTGGGTGTTGGTCTGCATCAGCTCGTGCACGATCCGAAGCCCGTGGGCCTTCAGGGTGCTTTCGGTTTCCGTCACCTCGACGATGGCATCGGCCAGGCCGGAGACGACCTTGGCTTCCGTCGCCCCCCAGGAGAATTCGATCTGGACATCGATTTTGTTTTGGGAAAAAAACCGACGGGTATATTCGACGAGCTCCGTCGAAATCTTTTTGCCCTGAAGATCTTGGATTCCTTTGATCGATGATTCGCAGGGGACTGCAATCACCCATCGTGCGGGCCGGGAGCTGACCTTCGAATAGACCAGATCGGAAATCACGCGAACATCGGAATTGTTCTCAAGGATCCAGTCTTTTCCCGTAAGCCCCGCATCGAGGGTTCCGCTCTCCACATAGCGGGACATCTCCTGGGCCCGGCAAATGGCGCATTCGATGGAGTCGTCGTTTATCTCCGGAAAATAGCTTCTTCCGTTCACATCGATAGACCATCCGCACCGCTTGAACAGAGCGATGGTGGCATTTTGAAGGCTTCCCTTTGGAATCCCCAGTTTGAGTCGCTTCTTCAGCATCGGTACACCTCCTTTGGGTCGAACACCGGACTTCCGTCAACGGTAACCTTACCATTTTCGAAGCTTCGATAAAAGCAGCTCCGATGACCGGTGTGGCAGGCGGCGCCGCCGACCTGTTCGACCTTCAAGAGAACGGAATCGTTGTCGCAATCGATCCGTATCTCTTTGACGCGCTGGACGCGGCCGGAGGTGCTTCCTTTCGTCCAGAGGGTTTTCCGGCTCCGGCTGTAGAAGGTGGCCAATCCGGTGGCGAGGGTTTTTTCCCAGGCTTCCCGGTTCATGAATCCAACCATCAGGACATCGCCGGTTGCTTGATCCTGCACCACCGCAGGCACCAGGCCGTTTAACTTATTGTAGTCGAGTTCGATCATATTCGTTTCCAATGCGATTTCATTTATTCTTCCGATCCGCTCCAAATAGGAGCCTTATACGACGAAATGTTATAAGTATCCGCATCCTTTAAGAAAGTCAAGAGACAGAGTTTTCCGTATTCGCAAATCAATCTTCTGGTCCTTCCCTTCCTCGATTCCTCTCTGCATTCCTACATCATTGTTCAATCCGCTTGTGAGCCTTTCGATGATATGGTAATGAATCGCAATGACATACGAACCGGTCATCGGACTCGAAGTCCACGCACAGCTCAAAACCCGAACCAAGATTTTTTGCGGATGCTCCACGCAATTCGGCGCTCCTCCGAACACACATACCTGCCCGGTCTGCCTCGGCATGCCGGGTGTGCTTCCGGTTCTGAACAAAAAAGTCGTGGAGTACACGCTTGCCGCAGCGCTTGCCACCCACTGCCGGATCTCCGGGGAAAGCCGCTTCGCCCGGAAAAATTACTTCTACCCGGATCTTCCCAAGGGATACCAGATCTCGCAATACGAAATGCCCATCGCCTGCGGCGGCTATATCGAAATCGCCTTCGAAGGCGGCATGAAAAGGATCGGAATCACCCGCATCCACATGGAAGAAGACGCCGGAAAGCTGATCCATGATCCGGATCGCCCGCACAGCCGGGTCGATTACAACCGGGCCGGGGTTCCTCTGATTGAAATCGTGAGTGAACCGGACATCCGGTCTCCGGAAGAGGCCGGTGCCTACCTGCGCGAGCTTAGATCGATTCTTCGGTATCTCGACGTCAGCGACGGCAACATGGAGGAGGGAAGCTTCCGGTGCGATGCAAACGTCTCCGTCCGCCCGGCGGGCAGCGTTGCGTTCGGAACCCGGACCGAGGTCAAGAATCTCAACTCCTTCAAGCATGTCGAAAAAGCGCTCCATTACGAGATCAGGCGCCAGATCGACGTTGTGATGCAGAGAGACCGGGTGATTCAGGAGACGCGCCTCTGGGACCCCCAAAAGGAGCAGACCCTTTCCATGCGGGGAAAGGAGGAAGCCCATGATTACCGGTACTTTCCGGATCCGGACCTCCTGCCGCTGAGAATCGGAGACGACTGGATCGATCGAATCCGGCGGCAGCTTCCGGAACTGCCGGATAAAAAGAGGGAGCGCTTCGTTCGGCAATACGATCTCCCCCTCTACGATGCCGGGGTGCTCACCTCGAGCAGGGAGCTCGCCGAATACTTCGAAGCCTGCATCGGGCAATTTGCCGAACCCAAGCAGGTCAGCAACTGGATCATGGGCTCCCTTCTAGGTCATCTGAATGCGCGGGGAATCCCCATTTCCGAGTCCAAAATCTCCCCGGAAAACCTGGCAAAGCTTCTGCAGTTGATCCAAAAAGGGGTGATCAGCGGAAAGATCGCCAAAACCGTATTCGACGAAATGGCACAAACCGGCAAGACCCCGGAAAAAATCGTGGGAGAAAGAGGCCTTGTTCAGGTCACAGATCAGACGGAGATCGATACGGTCGTGGACCGGGTGATTTCAGCACATCCCTCCGAAGTCGAAGCGTACAGGGACGGCAAGACCAAGCTGATCGGCTTTTTCGTGGGGCAGGTCATGAGGGAGACCCAGGGCAAGGCCAATCCCAAGATGGTAAACGAGATCTTGAAGGCAAAGCTGGAAGGTTGATCAAACGAATAAAAAAAGCCGGAAGCGAATTCGCTTCCGGCTTTTTGTTTTAGGTGATAAGGAACTCGACTACCGCTGTACTAGAAGGAAAGCGACAGCCGGGCACCGAGCTCATACGGATCTTCGTCATTGGTGGCACCGCCGAGGGCGGTTCCATCACCGGCAAACAGATACGCGCCGACCAGATCCAGGTTGAGGTTCGGCATCACCTGATAGGTGGCCTTCAGGTCGACTTCAAATCCCAGATCTTCATCGGGGCTGGCTGAAGTCGGTTCGACTCTCTCCGCATACCACAGATCGAGGGTCGTCTTCAGGCTCGGCAGCAGTTTGTAGTCGGCTCCGATATTGCCTGCCCAGATGTTTGTAATCTGGTCGCCCGGCGAGTTCGCCGAAACGCGGTCATCAAAGATGCCGAATCCCATGATTTCCGCCCAGTAGTAGGAAGCACCGCGCGGTGGAATAAAGGCTTCCTGGTCTTCGTCGGCCGCATCGTCATCACCGGAGGAGTACCAGAATTCGCCGTGAATCCCGAATGGCCCCATGGCACCGGAAGCGCCCAAGCCGAACAGGTAACCGCTGTAATCTGAACTGGTTGTCGTACCGGAGATGTCGGCATCGCCACCGTTGTAAATGGCGGTACCCCAGACATTGAAGCCCGAGACTTTGAAATCGACGTTGGCACCGAGGTACCAGAGGTTGATATCTTCATAAACATCGGCGAGGACTTTGTTCGGCGATGCTCCGGCAGCGGCTGCCGCCGCCCCGTCTTCCGACATCACATAGGTGAAAAACGGATTGATTTTGAATCCCCCGAAAGTGAAGCTGGGATTCAGGGTGTAGTAATCGACATCGCTGTCGTTTGCATCCAGGCCCGCTCCGCCTTCGTAGTCTTTGACCCAGACGAACGGGACGTCGAATCCGGCGCCCTTGTAGGTCACGACCGCACCGGAGAAGTCGTCGTCGAACATGAACCCACGGCCCCATCGGTATCCCTGCATACCGATTTTGAAATTCAGAGCCTTGTTCAGCACATTGAAATCGGCGTAGGAATTTTTGATTTCGAAGACCTGGCCGTCGGCACCGATGTCACCCTGCGGGCCTGTTCCCCACTGCCAGTCAAATTCGAACTTGTTGACGAACTGCAAATCGTCCGTGAATTTGGCCGTGTAATAGAGACGGGTCCGGCTGTCGACTTTGGTGACGTCCTGTGCTTCCGTGACGTCTTCACCGGTGAAATTTTGGTTTGTAAAAGCGCGCGTACGCCAATAGCCGCCGAAGATGTTGTCGATGGCGGCCGCCGGCATGGTGAAAGCGAGCACCATCGCCGCTGCCAACAAAAGAACTGATAATTTCTTCATCTGTGATCCTCCTCAGAATCATTTGAACTGAACCGAATAAATTACGAACTCGAACTGAATAAACGACGAAATTCCATCAGATCTCTGCTCTTATATTTGGCTGCTTCCCTCTCATCACCTCCTTCCATCTGTTCATGTGGCGCTATAGCAGGACGAAAATTCAAAATCAAGTCTTTTTTTTCATACCTATTAAAAAAATTTAAAAAAAATCATAATCGTCAGCCGTCTACCTCCTTTTTCCTGAAATTTTAGGGTGCTTCGTCAGCAAAACCCGGATCGGGATCATGCTTTTGCGGTCTGAACTGTTAATAAAATCGGATCCTCGTTAAAAAAGTTTAATCCGCGTCTTCTCCTGCAGCAGAACCCTGCTCGACGGCCTCTGACGCATTCGACCGGTTCCTTCGGGAATCTTCTTTGAAAACAACATACTTTCATACGGTGCAACCTTCATACCAATTGATTAAACCCCACCACATCGACTCCGGGATGATCGGCGAGAACCTGCAGCAGGATTTTTAAGAAATCGAAAGCCGCACCGTTCATCCGCTGATGATGCAACATGAATCCGCATCGGCCGGAACCGATCGCAGAATCGATATCGCGGAAGAGAATCCGCCGGTCCGAGGCCCCGTCTTTCCCCTTGCGGGTATGAAGATCGACATTCACCTGAAGCTCGATGAGCCCCGCCGGGGCTTCCGGCAGGGCATCGAAGCCGCGTGAGACGGCAACAAACCCCAATTCATGAAGGAGCCTCAGCGTTTTGGGACCGCATCGATTCCAGGGAGGTGTAAAAACGGGGAAGAAAAGATTTCCGATTAAATCCTTCAACCGGCCCCTTCCAAGGCATAAGTCGTGCAGGATGTCCGCATCTGCCCGCACCGGTCCGAATTCACTTTTTTTTCCGGCAGGTTCATGGTTGAAATGACGCCACCCGTGCTGATGCCAGGACCACAGCTCGGGTTTTTTACATCCGAGCGCTTCAAGCTTTCTCCAGCGGGCTTTCGTCAGCCAGGCCGGCACCAGGGCGAGTGCCATCGGCGTTTCAAATTCCGAAAACAGCGCCATGAGCTCGGTGAAACTCCGGCCCGGTACGGCGATATCGTCTGCGCGGAAGAAGACCTCCGTCCGTCGATCCAGCCGATCGCACCCCCTGTCGATACAGGCCTGCAAACGATTCCTCAGATCGGGAATCGGCCGATCCCATATGGAAGAAGTCGAGGATGCCATATCAGCCTGCCGCCCGGCGGATCAGCCAGCGGGCGGATTGAAGGGCTCCTTCCAGTTCTACCGGCTTGGAAATGCGCCATTTTTTTGACGATGCGGATCGTATTCTTTCGATCAGGCGTCCCCGTTCAAGATCGCATTCCTCCAGGATTTCAACCGCGCCGATCTCTTTCAGCCGTTCGGCGCGCATCCGCTGCTCGCGGTTTTGATTAAAGGGAAAAAGCAGGGCCGGAATCTTTGCCGCCAGGATGTTCATGCAGGTATTGTAGCCGGCCATGCTCACGGATAGATCCGCGGCCGCAAGATACGAAGGAAAATCGGTTGAGAATCGGAGCACTTCAACTCTGGAGGTTGCCTGAGCATAGAGCACTTGAAAGGCTTCCTCCTCCATGAATGGACCGGTAAAGAGGACCAGGTGCCAATCCGGTTCGTCCGGACTCAGGCTCTGAAAGGCGGTGATCACCGCTTGAAGCAGGGGAAAGCCCACCTTTCCTCCCCCGATGCTTGCGACCAGCAGGCTGCCCCCGTCCGAAAGGTTCAGCGATCTCCTAATTCTCAAACGGGCGCCGGGTTCTATCCGCTGCGCGACAAATCCCGAATAGAAAACCGGAATCTTAATCTCGGCGGCCTTCGAAAAGGTTTCTTCAAGACGGATGATACCGGGGTCGGCGTGGATGATCAGCGCATCAAAATACGCATTCAGCCGGTTTACTACTTCCTTTTCATAAGCATCCCAGTTCTTCGTTCTTTCAACCAGGATGTCCCGCAGGCTGCAGGCCACATAGCAGGCGGGAAGGCGCCTCTCCCGAATCGCTCGAAGCACCGGCTCGATCTCGAAGGCAAAAGATCTCCGTCCGAAGGGGAAGAGTTCGACGATGAAAAGATCGGGGGACTCGGCAGCGATGAGGTCGAAAAGCCGGCTCCCGCGCATCGATTTGACCTCTTCCACCGTACGCCCCTTCTCCGGCGTGATGAGCCCCTTGAACTCGGCATCCATCATCAGCACCGGCAATCGGTGCTCCCGCACATGAGGCGGCAGTGGAAACTCAAAGGGTGCACCCCCGTTTACCAGAACGATTTCGTGGCCGGCCATGGCCTTGGAAATCTCCAGCGTGCGCACCACGTGGCCCACCCCCAGGACATGCTGGCAATACTGGATGATCTTCATCGGAATGCCCTGCTCGGATCGAAGTCCTCCATCAACCCCATGAGGATTCATATCATTCGCCTTAAAAAACGGCAA
The DNA here is from genome assembly GCA_003599475.1 of Desulfobacteraceae bacterium. Next base: position 15,487 of record QZKK01000040.1, on the reverse strand, counting down.
ATCAAGCCCGTAACCCGCAACCCGCAAATCTCTTTTAAAAAAAAAGAATCTATGGTAATGGGAATCTTCCTGAGGCTTCGCCTCTTGAAACGGAATTTTAAAGGAGCGCAATCATTTATGAAGCCTGTACTGCGGATTTTCTTCATCGCCTCCGTCCTTTTGATCGGTACGAGCATCGGGACAGTCGTCGTAGCTGCCGATACTCCTAAAAAAATATTGATTCTTCCCTTCCAGATCCACTCCGAAGAAGATCTTTCCTTCCTGCAAAACGGCATTCAGGACATGTTGGCTACGCGGCTCTCGTTCGAGGACAAGGTGGTCACCTATGGAAAAGAGGCTGTCGCACAGGCGATCGAGGGAGTTGAAAAGCCGATCAAGGAACCGGCTGCGTTCCAACTCGGCCGTTCGGCGGGGGCGGACTACGTTGTCCTGGGAAGCATGACGGTTTTTGGCGAGAGCATCAGCACCGACATGAAGTTTCTGGATGTCGGGCAAAACACGGCTCCTGTGACATTGAGCCAGTTCGGAAAAGCCCGCGGGGAGGTGCTGGCACATGTCGATATGTTTGCCGGGCAGGTGAATGAAAAAGTCTTCGGCCGAAAGACGCACACCTATGCATCGCCGGGTGCATCTCCGGCCGCTCTTCCTGCGGACGACCGGAGAAGGCATCCCGAATCCGTATTCACCAAAGACAACGAGCTTTCCGAATCCGCTGTGTGGAGAAGCAGGCGCTTTAAAATGGAAATACGGGGCTTATCGGTTGCGGATGTGGATGGAGATAAGAGAAACGAGGCGGTCTTCATCGATAAAAACGCCGTATTCGTCTACAGATATACAGAGGGAACCGTTGAAAAGGTTGCCGAGTATGCGGGGGGGCAAAACGAATCCTATATCGGTGTCGATGCGTCCGACATCAATGGAGACGGCAAAGCCGAAATCTTTATCAATAACATCCTGCTTTCCACGCGGCAGCTCAGCTCGTTCGTTCTCGAGTGGAGGGAGAAGGGCTTCGACAGAATCCTCGATCACCAGGCCTGGTTTTACCGGGTGGTTCGGGTTCCGCAGAGAGGCTCGATTCTGTTCGGTCAGAGATTCGTGGAAGACCGCGTGTATACCGAAGACATCTGCGAACTTGCCTGGCAGGGCAAGGAATATGCCCCGACAAGCGAAAAGAGATACGTAAAGCCGATCCACGTGTTCGGGGTCGCATTCGGCAGTTCTACCGACGATGGACGACAAGCCACTATCGCCTTTACCGCCGATGAACGGATTCGCCTGTTCGACGAAGCCGACGGAAGCGAGATATGGAGGACGGAAGAAAAATACGGCGGAAACAGTCTTTACATTGAATTTGAAGACGAGTCCGCGGCAAGCATCGGAGGCTACCGCGAGATGAAAAACATCTACCTCCCTCAGAGGATCCATCTCGTCGATATCGATAAAGACGGAAAAAAGGAAGTGCTGGTTCCGAAGAACAAAGATTTTGCGGGAAACCGGCTGGAGAGAATGCGCATCTTTGAACGCGGCTATATCGAAGGATTCGAATGGACCGGGCTCGAGTTGACTCCGAAATGGAAGACGCGCCAGCTTTCGGGCTATATCAGTGATAGTGTGATTGCAGACTTTGATAACGACGGGCAGGATGAAATTGTCTGTGCCGTTGTTTCTCAGGCTGTGCCCGTCATCGGGGGCGAAAAGAGCTATATCGTCATGCTGGAATTAAACCAATAGCTCAAAGTTGAAAGCTCAAAGCTCAAAGGGAAGACAATTCATCGATGAAAAACCGAAACAGAAAAATTCCTTTTTTTTTGACCTGCTTCCTAGCGATGAGCATCCTCCCGTTTTCATTATCGGGTTGTCTCCCGCAGAGACAGGGAATCGGGTCCGGAATCGATCCGAAACACCGGATCGGTCTCAAGACAGGATCCCACGAGGGGGTTTTTAGAACAGACGATCTGAATCTCACCTTCCGGTATCGATATGCGAAGGAGCCCGCCGGCCTTCGAATCGATGGAGAGCTGCGATACGCCGGAAAACTGAGTTATTCCTACAGCGCATTGAAGTCATTTTTATTTTGGATCTATTTTGTCGATTCTTCGAACAGGGTGTTGGATCGGAAAATTCTTGTGCAGGCCGGCGAACTGGACGGGTTTGAAAAGAAGACCGTTCGGAAGGACTTCAGCCTTCCGCCCGAAGCCGATGCCGTCGCCTTCGGCTACACCGGTCAGACATTGGGAGACGCTCTGATCGGTGAAGGAATCGATTTCTGGTTTACGCCTTTTTAGACCATTCCGCCGGCAAGACAGAAAAATGTCCAATGTAAAATGACCAATTCCAAATTTCCAAGGAAGAAAAAAAGAGCAATGAAAAATTGAACCATTGCAGTTCACTTGGACATTGGAAATTCTACATTCTGCATTGGAAATTCTTCAAGTGATTCGCCTGAAGGATTTCTCCAGATCCCGCAGCGGCCATTCAACCCAGATCGGCCGCCCGTGGGGGCAGTGGGAAGGATTTTCGCATTCCCCGAGCTGCAAAAAAAGCTTCTTGATTTCTTCATCCGACACCTCCTGCCCGGCTCGCAGCGTTCCATGGCAGGCCATGACGATAAGACACGCGTCGATCGCCTTTTCCATCCCCTCTTTTACCCCCAGTTCGGTTGCGGTATCGATGATCTCCAGGATCAGCGGCTTGATCGCCGCCCCCTTCAGGAGCGCCGGCACTGCCTTTACGGCAAAGGTGTTGCCTCCGAAGGGCTCGATCTCCAGTCCGAACCGGCTCAACTCCGGGATGAGCCGCCGGGTCGTTTCAGCCTCGGCATAAGAAAGATCGAGGGTTTCTGCGACGAGACACTTTTGTGAGGCCTGGTCGAATCGATCGGAGAGCCTCTTCAGTTGCTCGAATCGGATTCGCTCGTGCGCGGCATGCTGATCCACGAGGACCAGCCCCTCGGCGGATTCACAGACGATGTAAGTCCGGTGGAGCTGCCCGACAAATCTTAAGTCCTTATAAGGTTTACGTTCCCAGAGCCGTTTCTGTTCTTCAGTTTCCGCACGGGATTGCAGGTTTTTCGACTCGCAGCCGGGCTCTTCGTTCCGCCTTGAGCTTCCAAGCCCGACCGGACGTCGTGCGGGTCCGGTGTAAGATCGGCTGTCAGGCCCGGAGTATGAGCCCGAGTACGATTGCGCCCCCTCTGCAACGGATGAACCGGATCTTTCTTTCGGCATCCGGAAAGTGCGGTCATGTTCTCTCAACAGCTCGGAAACCGCCGCTTTGACGGCATCATGTACGCGGTTGGCGGATGAAAATCGAACCCGATCCTTGGTCGGGTGGACATTTACGTCCACCTCTTCGAAGGGAACCCGAATGGAAAGTACAGCCGCCGGGAACTGCCCTTTCATCAAACGGCCGGAATACCCTTCCACAATCCCGTGCTGAACGATCGGATCGTGCACCCATCTGCCGTTTATGTAAATGTATATTCCGCGGGAGGTCCGGCGGGAAAGCACGGCGTTTCCGGCCCAGCCGCGGATCGAAAGCCCCTCATCCTCATAGGAAAGCGGGTAGAGATCGTGCTGAAGATCCTTCCCCAGGATCTCGACGATGCGATCGAGGGGTTGATCGACCGCCGGCAGATCCTTGACCGGTCTTCCGTCATGAAGAAGCCGGAAGTGGATTTCCGGTCGATTCAGTGCGATGCGTGCCAGCATATCGGCAATATGGCCCATTTCCGTCGCAACGGTTTTCAAAAACTTCCGCCTGGCCGGTGTATTGAAAAAAAGCTGATTCGCAGTGACCATCGTTCCCGGCGGGGCACCGGCTTCGGAAATTTTTTCCAGTTTCCCCCCGTTGACATGAATGGAGACTCCGGAATCCGCGCCTCGTTCCCGGGTAATCAATGAGAACCGGGAAACCGCAGCGATGCTTGGAAGGGCTTCGCCTCGAAAGCCCAGGGTTCGGATGGAAAAAAGATCGGCGTCTCTGTATATCTTGCTTGTGGCATACCGCTCGATCGAAAGCATCGCATCGTCCCGGCTCATTCCGGTGCCGTTGTCGGAAACCCGGATCAGCGAACGGCCTCCGTGCTCGACCTCGACCGCAATCGCGGTGCTTTCCGCATCCAACGCGTTTTCCACCAGTTCTTTAACCACCGAAGCTGGCCGCTCCACCACCTCCCCGGCGGCAATTTTGTTGGACAGGATTTCTGGAAGGATCTTGATTTTGGACATCGTGGGTTGCGCGTTGCAGGTTACGGGATACGGGTTACGGGTTAAGGCAACATCTACTTTCCTTTTTCTTCCCTGCAAAGCCTCATCAGATACTCCGCCTCCATCGGGGAGAGGTTGAATTTCAGGGAGGCCTCATCGATGATCTTCATCAGGTTTTTATCGGGTTCTTCGCGCCGTATTTCTGAAACCCATTTGACCGCTTTTCGGATTTCTTCGCCTTTCGGTAGAATATTCATTTCATTTTCCTTTCCCTTTGAATCCGTCGATGAAGATCGCATCCCAACCGGTGAACGCATCAAATCGACGGCTTTTTCAGGTGGAATGCCGTATTCCGCTCGAAATTGTAGGCGGTTTTGAGCAACAGCCCTTCATTGAAATGGCTGCTCAACAATTGAAGGCCGACGGGAAGCCCGTCGGATGAAAACCCGCAGGGAACCGACATCCCCGGAATTCCGGCAAGGTTCGCAGACAGTGTGAAGATGTCCGACAAATACATCATGAGCGGGTCGTCGGTCTTCTCCCCGATTCGGAAGGCAGGCGTGGGAGCCACGGGTGCGGCGATCACGTCGCATTTTTTGAACGCCTCCTTGAAGTCCTCGACGATCCGCGTTCGAACCTGGGAGGCTTTTCCATAGTATGCGTCGTAATAACCGGCCGAAAGCGCATAGGTTCCGAGAATGATCCGCCGCCTCACTTCCGGGCCGAACCCTTTCGATCGTGTGCTTCGGTACATTTCCAGGTAGTTGCGGTTTTTTCCGTGACGAAAACCGTACCTGACACCATCGTATCGGGCAAGGTTTGAACTGGCCTCGGAAGGTGCGATGATATAGTATGTCGCCACTACGAATCCGGAGTGCGGCAGGGAGACTTCGACGCACTCCGCGCCTGCGCTTTCAAGCTGCGTTAGGGCCGCTTTAACGGCAGCCGACACCTCGAAATCGAGTCCTTCGGTTTCGAGGTATTCCCCCGGAATGCCGATTTTCACCCCATCGAGACCTTCGGAGAGCGCCTTCGTATAATCGGGAACCTCCATGGGCACCGATGTCGAGTCCTTCGGGTCGTATCCGGAAATGGCATTGAGGAGAAGCGCACTGTCGGTCACGTCTTTGGTCATCGGACCGATCTGGTCAAGCGAGGAGGCGTAGGAGACCAACCCGAAGCGGGAAACCCGGCCATAGGTCGGTTTCAGGCCGACAATTCCGCAATGGGAAGCCGGCTGGCGAATCGATCCGCCGGTATCGGATCCGAGCGCCCCGGCACACATATCGGCAGCAACCGCTGCAGCGGAGCCTCCACTCGATCCGCCCGGAATGTGATCGGCGTTCCAGGGATTGCGGGTGAGCTTGAAACCGGAATTTTCGGTCGAGGATCCCATGGCGAACTCATCCATGTTCGTCTTTCCGACGATGACGGCGCCTGCCGTTTTCAGCTTTTCGATCACCGTGGCATCGAACGGAGGCACGAAATTTTCAAGAATCTTCGAGCCGCAGGTCGTGGGGAGCCCACGGGTGCACATCAGGTCCTTGACGGCAATCGGTATACCCGTAAGCGGGGAGGATCGACCTTCCGATATCGCCCGGTCCGCCACATCGGCTTCCTTCATTGCCGATTTGCCGGCAACATGGATATAGGCTCCGATCCCCGGTTCCTTGGCATCGATGCGATCGAGCACCGCTCGGGTCAGCTCCCGTGAAGAAATTTCTCTTTTCTTCAAAAGGGCCGATGCCTGATGCAGGGTCAATGCGTAAAGCTCCATTCGGGCGAATCCTATCCGACGACTTTCGGGACCAGAAAGCTGCCGTCTTCCTTCTCGGGGGCGTTGGATAGAGCGCTCTCGCGGTCCAGATGTCCGGCTTCAATGTCTTCTCTGAAGGCGTTTGTCAGCGAAATGGCGTGTGTGGTAGGCGGAACCCCCTCGGTATCGATTCGGTTCAGCGTATCGACATACTCGATGATTTTTCCCATTTGAACCGCAAAAGCATCGATTTCCGCCGCATCCACCTCGATGCGCGCCAAATCGGCGACATGGATGATCTCTTCTTTGGTGATGGCCATCTTACTAATCCTTTACTACAAACCCGGCGTATTTTTCTTTCTTCAACCGGAACATCGCCTGGAATGCTTCCTCGCGTTTCTCGTAGGGGCCGACTCGGATGCGAAACCAAACTCCCTTACCCGGTACTTCGACCAGCGTCCGGTATGCGGGAAAACCTTTGACCCTCAGGATCGTGACAAGCTTATCCGCATCTTTCCTGTCTTGCAGCGATGCAACCTGAATCGATATCCTGTCCTCCTTCGGCTCAGCCTGCCTCTGTTCCTCTTTCGGTTCGACAGGGGAAGCCGGCGGTTCCTCCTTGACCGGTTTCGGGTCGACCTTTTTAGGTAGACTCTCTTTCTTTTCCGGGGGCGGAGGGGGAAGCGGTGATTCCTCCGTTGTCGCTTTCAATGCTTCGTAAAAGGGGAGGTCCGGTTTTTCTTCGATGGTATTCCGATCGATTTTGAATCGGAGAAGCTCCGAGCGCAAGCTCTTTTCCTTGAGTGTCGCAAGTTCCTTCTGCAGTTTTTCGATATCGAAGCGGACGGGTGCCGTCCCCCGGCCCACAAGGATGCCCAGGCCGAACATCCATGCGGAAAAGAAAAGGACGAGAAAAACCCACAGCCAAACCGACCTCCGTGTGAGCGGAACGGCGGATTCCTTCTCCGATGTTGAAGGCTTACCCTTGCGCTTCCTTATCAGCATTGCGGGAGTTTACATCTTCTTGGGAGCGCTGACCCCCAATAGCGACAGGCCATTTCGGATCACCTTCTGAACCGCCTCGATGAGATAGAGCCGCCCGTTTGTCAATTCCGGAGTGTCCGTCAGTACCCGGTGTTTAGTGTAGTACGCATGGAAAATGGAGGCAAGGTTCATCAGATAAAATGTAACCCGATGGGGCTCCAAAAACTCCGCACTGCTCTTGACGACCTCCGGATACCGCGCGAGCGCTTTCATCACCTGCACGTCTTCCGCGGAGTTCAGCAGCGAAGGAATTTCATCGTTCCAGGAGGCCCTCCCAACGCCTCTTTCGGACCCCTTCTCCAGAATGCTCGATATCCGGGCGTGCACGTATTGAACGTAATACACCGGATTGTCGTTTGTTTTCTGCTTTGCGACCTCCAGATCGAAATCCAGGGGACTTTCGTAATGCCGGGTCAGGAAGATGAACCGGGCGGCATCCCGTCCGACTTCGTCGACCACATCCTTCAAGGTGACAAACTCGCCGGCCCGGGTCGACATGGCCACCGGCACCCCGCCCCTGAGCAGATTGACAAGGTGGACAAGAACGACCTGGAAGAAGTCCCGGTCATATCCGGCTGCCTGGATGGAAGCCGTCATTCTGGGAATGTAGCCGTGATGATCCGCACCCCAGACATCGATGACACGCTTGTATCCGCGTCGAAACTTATCCTGATGATAGGCGATATCCGAAGCGAAATAGGTGGTCAACCCGTTTTGTCGAACGACCACACGATCCTTTTCGTCTCCGAATCGGGAGGAATTGAACCAGAGCGCACCGTCCTTTTGATAGATGTAGTTGCGCGCCTGCCCTTCTTTTATCGCTTGATCGACCTTTCCGGAATCGTACAGCTCCTGCTCGCTGTACCATCGCTCGAAAAAGACTCCGAATGCCTCGAGATCGGTGCGGATCCCGGCAAGAATCTCATCGGCTGCAAACCGTGCACAGAAATCGATGAGCGCGTCTTCTGTCAGATCTGTAATCCGATCCGCACCTGATGATTCGATTTTTCCGGCAAGCTCGACGATATAGTCTCCCTGGTAGCAGTCCTTCGGAAACTCGATCGGTTCCCCCCGGCGTTGTTTGAGGCGCAGGTAGACGGAACGCCCCAGAGTTGCGATTTGCCGTCCGGAATCGTTGATGTAGTATTCCCGGTCGACCCGGTATCCGCAAAAGGAAAGGATATTGGCCACCGCATCGCCGACAGCCGCCCCCCGCCCATGCCCCACATGCAGCGGGCCGGTCGGATTGGCGCTCACGAACTCGACCTGTACGCGTTGCCCCTCTCCCAGACTGCAGGCGCCATATTGCGAGTCTGCCTCATGGATCGCCCGCAGGACAGGGCTCCATGCAGCCGGCCGGATGAAAAAATTGATGAAGCCGGGGCCGGCAATTTCGATTTTTTCAACCCGGTCTTGCGGATCTTCCAGATGATTCAGAAGGATTTCAGCGATTTTTCGCGGAGCCATCTTCTGCACCGAGGCACTGACCATCGCGACATTGGTTGAAAAATCGCCGTGTGCCTCGGCCTTGGGTTCATCGATCTGAAACGCGGGAACATCGGCCGACGGAAGAGCCCGCTCCCTGGAAGCACGCTCGAGGGCATTCAATACCATGTCTTTGAGCTGATCTTTCATCTTTCCCTTACCGCCGCCTTTCAAGCCGGATTAAGTGAGAGGTTTCAGTGTTCCCATCTTCTCATCTTCTTGTTCTTCCCCGGCCAAACGGTTCAGCCGGCTGCCGGTGATCCGGTAAAGGCTCCAGTCATCCAATCGATTCGCACCGAAATGCCTGTAAAACCGAATTGCCGGTTCATTCCAGTCCAATACGGCAAATTCAAGCCTCCCGCAGCCCCTGTGCACGGCCAATTCGGCCAAATATCGAAAAAGCGCTTTGCCGAGCCCTTTTCCCCGATAGGCCTCCTTCACATAGAGATCTTCGATGTAGATGCCCGATCTTCCCAAGAAGGTCGAGAAGTTATGGAAAAAGAGGGAATACCCGGCGGGCGATCCGTCATGATACGCCAGAACGACTTCGGCGTGCCGAGTCTTGCCGAAAAGCGATTCCCGCAGCAGCGCTTCCGTTGCAACGACTTCATCCAGGAGCCGCTCGTAGGAAGCCAGATCCTTGATCAGGGATAGAATCAGAGGGGTATCGGACTCCTCCGCCGGTCTGATGGTTATCGGATTCATTTGCGGTGCATCATACACTTTTTCGGACAGTTTAGAAATAGTCTGTATCCTCCCGGAGCAATTCTTTATGAAAAGTGAAAACGTGTGGAGCCGATAGGCAACCGCCTCTGATCTTCCGGCCTTGTTCTCCGACAAGATGCATTATATTAACGGATAGGTGCTGTTTTCCCCTTCGCCTTCGTGTCTTGCCGGCTGAACTGTTGCTGAAAGGAGCCCGAGGATGAAAAAATACGACCTGATCGTCATTGGAACCGGTTCGGCCATGAACACCGTCGGTCCGTTCCTGGAACGGAATCCTGGCGCAAAAATCGCTGTGATCGACAAAGATCCGCCCGGGGGGATCTGCCTGACCAAGGGGTGTATCCCGACCAAGCTGCTGGTCTATCCGGCGGAGCTGATCCGGCTGATGGAAGATTCGGGCGGTCTCGGGGTTCACTTCAAGATCGACCGGATCGACTTTCAATCGGTGATGAACCGGATGCGTTCATTGGTGCAGCCCGAGATCGAAAGCATCCGCAAATCGCTTTCCGAGTCGAAGGGAATCGACTACTACGCTGAACCGGCCCGGTTTACAGGCCCCTATGCGTTGAGGGTCGGAAAGGTCGCCATCGGCTCGGACATGATATTTCTCTGTTTGGGCTCCCGGCCACGGATTCCGGCGATCGAAAACCTGGATTCCGTGAAATACTATACCAGCGATTCCATCCTGGAAATCGATCGTCCGCCTGCCGATATGGTGATCGGCGGCGGCGGCTACATTGCCGCCGAATACGGGCACTTCTTTTCGGCCATGGGTGTGAAGGTGACGATTGTCGGAAGGAACAGCCGCTTTCTTCCGGAAGAAGAGCCCGAAGTATCCGCCCTTGCACAAAAAGAGATGTCCAGGCATATGGGTATCCTGACCGGTCATGAGGTGTTCGCAGTCCAGAGGGAGGTCTCCGGTAAAATAATGATCCGTGCCGTGGATCGACTTTCCGGAAAAAAAATATCGATTCCGGCAGACGTCCTCCTGCTGGCCGCCGGAAGGGAATCGACCGCAGATCTCCTGCACCCTGAAAAATCCGGCGTACGCACCGATCGGAACGGATGGGTGCTCGTAAACCAATACCTTGAAACCACTCAAAGAAACATCTGGGCTCTGGGAGACGCAGTCGGCGTACATCCATTCAAGCATGTCGCCAATTACGAATCGCAGATTCTCTATTACAACGCTGTTTTGAAGGAGAAGATTCCTGTCGATTACCACGCGGTGCCCCATGCGGTTTTTGCCTACCCGGAAATTGCGGCCGTCGGGTTGAAAGAGAAGGAAGCCGTCGAACGCTACGGTGTCGATCGGGTTCTCATCGGTTTCCAAAGGTACGAAGATACCGCCAAAGGCCAAGCGATGGGGGTCAGAGACTACTTCGTGAAAGTGATCGTCGAAGATGAAACCGCGAGGATCCTCGGCGCCCATGTCATCGGACCCCAGGCATCCGTACTGATCCAGGAATTGATCACGCTGATGTACACCCGGGACCAGACGATCCATCCGATTGTCAAAGCGATGCATATCCATCCGGCCTTGAGCGAAGTGATCGGCAATGCGGTTGCGGATTTGATGCCGGTCGATCAGTATCACCGGTTGTTCAGTTGAAATCGTTGAAGTCGTTGAAATCGTTGAAAACGTTGAAATCGTTGCCTGCCACCTTGACAAACCGGCTGCACAACGTTACACGTTGAAGTCGTTGCACGTTATACGTTGCACGTTGCAGGTTCCACGTTCCACGTTTCAGTTACAACAACGATTTCAACGTGTAACGATTTCAACGTGCAACGGCTTCAACGTTCAACGACTTTTTAACGCGGAAGGAGAACACCTGACATGACCACACCCCCGCTTCATTTCCAAACCATCTCGGAGCTGGCGCAAGGCATCCGCAGGGGAGATTTTTCTCCGTTGGAGCTCACCGAGCACTTTCTTTCGCGGATCGACCGCCTGGACGGCTCGTTGAATGCCTATCGATTGGTCTGCCGTGAAAAAGCGCTGGGGGAAGCAAAAGCGTTTGAAACGGCTTTGAGAGCCGGCCGCGATTTCGGTCCTCTTCACGGAATCCCCTATTCCGCGAAGGATCTTTTCGATGTCGCGGGGCTTCCGACAACGGCGGGCTCAAGCCTGCTCCAAGAAAATATCGCCTCCGAAGATGCGACCGTAATCGATAAGCTGGCCAGGTCCGGCATGGTCCTTTTGGGGAAAACCAATACGGTTCAGCTCGCTTACAGCGGCATCGGAATCAATCACGACCACGGAACGCCGAAGAATCCATGGAAAAAGAAGCATCATGCGCCGGGCGGATCGAGCAGTGGTTCGGGTGTTGCCGTGGCTGCCGGCCTGGCCCCCATGGCCCTGGGAAGCGATACCGGAGGATCGGTCCGCATCCCTGCCGCACTTTGCGGTGCAACGGGCCTGAAGACCACGGTCGGCCGGATCAGCCGTGCAGGCGTATACCCGTTGAGCGGGAGCATGGACTCGGTCGGACCGCTGGCGAGATGTGCGGAAGATGCCGCGCTCATCTACCAGGCCATGCAGGGGGAGGATCTCAAGGACGATACCACCCGCGGCCGATCCCCTCATGATGTCCTGAGCGGATTGAAAGACGGGGTTCGAGGCATGAGGCTTGCGTTCCCCGAGACCTCTTTTTGGGAAGAAGTCGACCCGGAAATCGAAAAGGCGGTTCGTTCCTGCGGAGACGTATTCAAGGGTCTGGGGGCGCATGTCGAGCGGATGGAGCTTCCCGAAGCCTCGGAAGCCTGGCGCCTAAACAGCCAGGGAATGATCATTGTGGCTGAAGCTTATGCAAACAACAAGATGCTGCTGGAGGATCATTACGACCGAATGGACATCGTGGTTGCCAGGCGGATGATCAAAGGAAGAGATGTTCCGGCTGCGGATTACCTCCAAAACATGAAGGAATGGCAGAGGCTCCGCAGTTCCGTGATCCGAACCCTTCGCCATGTCGATGCCCTGCTGGTTCCCACCACCCGCATTCCGGCGCTTCCGATCGATGAAATCGACACCGATATAGAAACCTATACGGCATGCAACATCGGGTACCTGAGGAATACTTCCATCGGAAATATCCTGAATTTCTGCGGTCTTTCCGTACCCTGCGGATTCACATCGAAGGGATTGCCAATCGGATTGATGGTCTACGCCAAACCGTTCGAGGAAGACATCGTTCTCCGTGCGGGGTATGCTTTCCAGCAGACCACGGACTGGCACCGACGCACACCCGAGCTGGTTTGAACTATCGGTGGTTTGGACCATTTTGGTAATTGTCCACGTTCTTACGCGGATTTTCGAGATCCTAAATTCGAAATCCGAATATCGAAGCACGAAACAAATTCGAAATCCGAATGACCCAATGTTCAAAACGTCAGGCTGAGATGCGGTGGTTACTATCCAAATCCAGCTTGCAGCGGGATTGGGAGCTTTGGGATTTTAGTAATTGGAATTTGTTTCGTATTTCGAATTTCGTGCTTCGGATTTAACCCTTTAAACGGAGATCGTAATAAATGAAGATCTATGTTTCGGGCTCGCTCGCTTACGACCGGATCATGAACTTTCCAGGCAAATTTTCGGATCATATCCTGCCGGACAAAATCCACGTGATCAATGTCTGTTTCATGGTCAACGGCCTGATCGAGCGGTTCGGCGGAACCGCAGGAAACATCGCGTTCAACCTGGCGATGCTCGATGAAAAACCGTTCATTCTTGCCGCTGCAGGCAAGGATTTTTCCTCATACAGGACATGGCTGAAACAGATGGGACTCCCGCTGGAGGGCATCCGGGAAATACCGCATGAGTTTACCGCAAGCGCCCACATCACGACCGATCGGTCGGACAATCAGATTACCGCCTTCAACCCGGGCGCGATGAACCACCCGGCACCCTTCGCCTTCGATGGGATGGATCCGAAAGATGCACTTGCGATCATTTCTCCCGGCAACCTCGAGGACATGGTCGTGCTGAGCCGGCTCTTCAAGGAAATCGGCATCGCATACATATTCGATCCCGGCCAGGCGACCACAGCCCTTTCGGCGCAACAGCTTACCGAGATGATCACCGGGTCAAAGATCTTCGTTTCAAACGACTACGAGTTCGAGCTGATCCGGAAGGCGACCTCGATGACCGCAATCGACATCCTGGAGCGAACCGGAGCCATCATCACCACGCTCGGTGAAAAAGGATCGCTGCTACAGCTCCGGGGGGAGAAGATGGAGATTCCCGTCGTTCCTGCAGAAACGGTCAAAGATCCGACCGGCGCAGGCGATGCGTATCGGGCCGGACTGATCAAGGGGATCGTTCTTGGAAAAAATCTGCTCGAGGCCTCACGGATGGGCGCAACGTGTGCAAGCTTTGCGGTGGAATGCCAGGGAACTCAGGTCCACCGTTTCAGCCTTGAAAGTTTCTGGGAGCGGTTTTCACGGACATTCGGATGAGGTCCAGAGTCCGGCCCTGTACTCGGGAGGCCGGACCCTTCGAGGATGTCACATTCTGATGAAGCACTCCGGACTGCGCCGGGCCATGAAAAACAGGAATGATGCCGACAGGAACGGAATCGCGAAAATGATTCCGAAAACAGGCAGAAGGGTCACGCCGATAACCAAAAACCCGAAGCAGATGGCCAGCAAAACCATCCCGATGCTCAGGTTTGAAAGTCTTTCGAATCGACAGCTCGTACGATCCATGGGCAGCTCCTTTCGATGATTCCGCTAAAAAACCGTTATCCTTACGCTAAGAATCGGATCCTTTTTGTCAACCCGGATCAAGATCGGATCAATATCGGATCAAGATCCATTCACGACGATCGGTGTCGGCTGGATCCATCGATTCTCATAACCGTCATAGAACCATTTGTCAGGAAAACCGCGCCGTCTCACAAAGGTCGGATTTTCCGCCCAGGCAACCAGTTGATGATACGCCTCGTGGATCTTCCGAAAGGCGGCGGCATCTCCGCCTTGATCCGGATGATATTTTTTCGCCTGCCGCCGATAGGCTTGTTTGATGAGCAGAATCAACTCCGGATCGTCCAACTGGGATCGATTCAACTTCAGGTGGATCACCGAAGCACCGATTAAGGCCGGTTTCATGATCTCCACCGGTTTTACGGCATCCAAACGTGTGTGATTGAAATCGGCATTTTCGAGCAGATACCGGGTTGCCAGATATCGCCTGCGGGTGCGTCGAACCTCGTCCCACCAGGCATTTCCCAGTTCGTTGGCCATGTCGCTGAAATCCTCCACCGGCTTCCCGTTTCTTGACCGGGGGAAGATGTAGCTGAAGATCTGAAAAGAACCGAACGGAAGGACGTCCATGATCAGCAGCCGATCGTTGAAATAAAAGGTGGCATAACGCGTGTTGAGCGCACGCAGCAGCCCCGTTCGAACATTGAGCTGATGCCGCAGCCTCTGCCGGCAATCGACCGAACAGTATCGCCGCTTCCCCATGAGGAGCGCCGTTCCGCAGGAAAGGCAGCGTTTCCCGTTCTTTTGAATCGCCGGGCAGATTTGCTTATGATGATTGCTGTTCATCGGGTGCCCATCTTACCAGATTCAGGGCACCGTCTGCCAGCCTTTTTTTCCCTGTTGCCGCAAATCCACCCGGCGGCAGACTGCAATCCGGCCGGGGCCGGATGCAGCCCTTCTAAGGGGAGCTCCAGGCTGCTGCCGGGCGGAAACCGGTCACCGCTCAGAGTGCATCAGTCCCGCCACTGGGAAAGATCGCATCGGCTGAATTTCGCCGGGCGACCCTCACATCCGCAGGCATAGAGCGACAGGTTGAGCCCCTGCGCGTCGTATCCGATGCAGAATCCGGCGGTCGCCCCGGATTCCGGCAACCAGTCCTTTTCCGATCCGGCCTGCGCCGGAATGACATATGAGGACCGGGTGCTTTTCATGATTTTGCCAAGCATTCGTGCCACCCGACGCGGCCGGCCGATGCATCCGACTCCGATAAGCTTTGCCTGTTCCATCATCCCTCCGTTGCGTAACAGTTCGTGTTGAAGTATTCACTGGCCTCTTCGACCGTGTTGAAAAGCAGCCAGTCCCGCCATACGGTCAGGCTTCCCAGTTTGCGCGTCAGCAGGACCGCCGTGTTTCCAAAATACTCGTAAATCTCCTGATATACCGGGGTATTGATCCGTCTGATCATTTCCGATCCTCCTTCCGTTGGGGTTTTGCCGTGATATTTTACCGAGGATTGTAAACCGGACATGTGACAGGTACGGTCACAGGTTCTGTTTTTTTTTAT
>QZKK01000169.1 GCA_003599475.1 Desulfobacteraceae bacterium | reverse complement strand
GATCGGGTGGTCTTTGCCCCGCCAGTAATTGCAGAAGTTGCAGCGAAGATTGCAGCGGCGGGTGACCTCGAGATTTGCGCTGAACAGGATTTTTCCGGCCTTCATCAGGAAAAATTTTCGCATCCCCTGGAAAAGATCCCGATGGGACATTTTTTTAGTGATCATGCCGTCTTCCGCCGGGCCGGCATCGAATCGAAGGTCCTGCCGGCAAAAGGGTGGATCAGGGAATCGAGAACGGCGGAAGGCTCGTGCCCGCAATGAACCATGCAGTCGGTGCACCGGGGGTCCCGGCCTGCTCCATAGGCTTGCCAATCGGTCGTTTCCATCAGCTCCCGGAATGTCTTTGCGAATCCGTCTTCGATCAGGTAACAGGGCCTTTGCCATCCGAAAACGTTTCGCGTCGGAGTCCCCCAAGGCGTGCAGCGAAAGCTCCGATGGCCGGCAAGAAATTGGAGGTACCGGCTGCTGTGATTGAACGGCCATCGCTTTTCCCCGCCGATCCGGAAAATCCGGTCGAAAAGATCGGCTGCTTCCGAACGACTGAGAAATGCACTCGGATCCGATGAGGCCTTTTCATAGCCGAATGCCGGCGCCACCGTCATGCCCTCCACACCGAGGGAAGTGAGGAAATCGAACAGGCGGACCGCACGCTCCGGTGTCTCCCCCCTGTAAAGGGTGGTATTGGTGGTCACCCGGAACCCTTTCGATCTCAGCAGGCCGATGGCGGATACGGCTTTGTCGAAGACTCCCGTTCTTCCCGACAGGGTATCGTGACGGTCCCTCAATCCGTCCACGTGAATGTTGAACGTCAGGAAGGGTGAGGGGGTGAAATCTTCGATCCGTTTCTCCACCAGCAAACCATTGGTGCACAGGTAGATAAATTTCTTCCTGGAGACCAGAGCCGAGACGATTTCCGGCATATCCCCCAGCAGCAGCGGCTCGCCTCCGGGAATGGAGACCACCGGCGACGGGCACTGCGCCACCGCATCGATGCAGTCCTCGATCGATAGGCGCCGGTCCAGCACCTCACCCGGACGGCTGATCTTGCCGCACCCCGAGCATTGCAGATTGCAGCGGAAGGTCGGCTCCAGCATGAGCACCAGAGGAAAACGGGCTCTTTTCATCAGCAACTGTCCGATGAGGTAGGCCCCGATCCTCTTTTTCTGTATGAACGGAATGGCCACTTTTTAGCTCGGTCCTATTCATTTTAAGGGCGAAAAACACGAAAGCAATCGAGGTTTCTTTGGGTATTCTTTCGTGTTTTTCTTGATTTAACCCGCAACCCCGTCTCGGCGGGCAACCCGGTTGCTTTCAGTTCGAGTTCGATTTCTTCAGCGGATGCGCTGAATCGATTTTCTGCCTGGGTTTCTTCCCGGGCGAAGTCTCCCCGGACGCGTCCCCCGGCAGGTGACCCGGAAATATGAAATATCTCAGGGCGCTTTCCAACTGGTCCAGGGAAACCTGGGTATTGAAGCAGGGTCCGAAGGGCCTGGTATTTAAAATGCCGTAGACCGGAAGCGGATAGGTATCCTGAATGCCGCTGGAGAGGTCCCGCTCGCAGGCGACGGCGATGATCAGTTTCGGCCGTTTCTGGACAACGATCCTGCGGGCGATGGTCCCTCCGGTGGCGATGTCCAGATGAACTCCATACCGCCGGCTCAAAGCAATCAGATCCGTCATGGGGCATTTTCCGCAGCCTTTGCAGTTGTGAACCCCGTAGGTCAGCCGCACCGTGCAGTCGCTCCGTTGCAGGCAATGGGGCATCAGCAGCAGGATTTCACCGGGCCGGTAGAGTTTTTTATCCGAAACCACCAGTTCGTTGTTTACTTTGATAAAAGAAGACTGGACCTTCTCCCGGGACAGCCCGACGATTCTTCCCAAGAGGGTCATCAGCGGCAGAAAAAGCTTTACCGTGACTCCCCGCATCCGTTTGAAAAAGGGCATCGTTTTTCCGAATGCGACATTCAACACCAACCCGAATGATGCCCAGGCCACCAGAAAGATCAGTGCGAAAACAAGACCGCCGAAAACCCGGGGGGCGGCGGGATGAATGTTTTTCAAACCGATATAGGGAACGATCCAAAGCGACACCAGAAACAGGCAGACAAGCGTGCTTGTTCCCGTGACAAGTCCGATGAACAGGCGCTTTTTCGCTTTCCCGTACGCCATCTCGTCGGACCCTTCCATGGCTTCCGGCAGCGGCATGGGACGAGGATACGTTTTTTTCAGATCATCGAGTGAATATCGATTCAGTGGATCCCCGGACATCTCTTGTGCTGTTCCTCTCCTCTATGGCTCCGATTCAGAAAAATTTTCCAGAAAACTGTTATCATAATGTCTTTGGGATTTACAGAGAATTCTTGATGCTCCTCCTGCTCTGCCGCTTGTCTGAAAACCAGTCGACGGCTTTTTTGATGGCCGCTTCGATGGGGGTTTGCGGAAGTCCGAGTTCGCGGAAGGCCTTGCCGCTGTCGAAGTACATGAACTTGCGTGCCATCTTGACGCCCGTGACCGGAACGCGCACCTCACGTTTCCGGAAACAGCGGGACAGGGCCTCGTCCGCATATGCCGCCAGCAGAATCGGAAGATAGGGGGCTTTGATCCTCGGCGGCTTTTTTCCGGATGTCCGGGCAAGCGATTCGAAGAATTCCCTGAGTGTCATGTTCCGGTTGCCCAGAATATACCGATCACCGACGCTTCCCCTGACTGCCGCAAGCCAGTGGCCGCAGGCGACATCTTCCACATCCGCAAAGTTGAGCCCGGTGTTCATGTAGGCAGGTATCTTCCCGATCAGAAAATCCCTGATGATCTTTCCGGTGGGGGTCGGCTTTCGATCCATGGACCCGATGGGGGTGGAGGGGTTTACGATGACCACGGGAAGGCCGCTTCGGATGTGACGAAAAACCTCGTTTTCGGCCATATACTTCGACCGTTTGTAGTGCCCGATCATGTCTTGCAGGCTGGACGGGGAGTTCTCGTTCATGGGCATCGCATCCGTACTCCCCGGCCAAACCCCGACGGTGCTGGTGTAAACGATTTTTTCGACTTTCAGGCGCCGGGCGCATTCGAGGATGTTTGCGGTCCCGTTGACGTTGATGTCGTACATGGTTTCCGGATCCGGAACCCAAAGGCGATAATCGGCAGCGACATGATAGACCTGATCGCACCCGCGCATTCCCTTCAGGACGGAATCCGGATCCCGGATGTCCCCGGGTACGGGTTCGACATCGATGGCAAGCAGGTCGGCCGCATTGCCGCTTTTTCTGACCAGCGCACGCACGTCGCATGACTGCGCCTTGAGGCGTTTAGCCACATGATACCCGACGAATCCGGTCGCTCCTGTTACAAAGGCTCTCGGCATCGGTCATTCGCCTTTTGTCGTTTATTATTGATCCCGGCCATATCAAGGCTGTATAACACGCCCGTCGCGCTCTGACAAATTCTCCACGGATCGGATACAGATGTCGGAAAATCGTTTTCAGACAACCACTGCGGTCATTGTCGCTGCCGGCATGGGTACCCGTTTCAACGGTGGGGAAATGCCCAAGCCCCTTCTGCCGGTTGTCGGCATGCCGATGATTGCAAGAGTGATGGCCTCGGCCGCCAAGGCGGGGATCCGCCGCTTCATCGTCGTCATCGGATACGGGGCGGATCGGATGAGATCCGTTCTTCCGGGACTGGTGCCGTCAGGCTGCCGCCTTCAGACGATCGAAAACCCGCACTTCAGGCAACCGAACGGTGTTTCCCTGATGTCCGCTTTGGAGGTCGTGCAGGAGCCTTTTGCACTGTTGATGTCGGACCACGTTTTTTCCTACGACCGTCTGACCCGGGCGATCGATTGCTTTGCTCACCGGGGGCGCTGCCTCCTGGTGGTCGAGGAGAAGGAAGATTTCGATGGAGACATCGAGGATGCGACTCGGGTACGGATCCAAGAGGGCAGGGTGACCGCGATCGGCAAAGGGCTGGCTCCATTTGACGGCGTAGATACCGGTATGTTTATCCTTGTGCCCGATATGATTGCAGCCGCATTGGCATCCTGCGATCGAGCGCCGAGCATATCGGAAGGGATGCAACGGTTGGCGAAGGATCGAACCCTGGATGCGCTGTCCATGCATACGGGTCACTGGCAGGATATCGATACGGTCCAGGACTTGGAGAAAGCGGAGCAGAAGCTTTACCGATCCTTGAGGCGGCCCGGCGACGGTGTGCTCGCGAGGCTGATCAATCGGAGAATCAGCCTTTTTTTAAGCACGAGAATATGGAGATTCGGGATCTCCCCGAACATGGTGACCGGATTGACCCTGTTGCTCGGAATTTTTGCGGGGGTTGCCTTCGCCCAGGGGAGCGGTGCCGGATGGGGGCTTCTGGGAGCTGCCCTTTTTCAACTCCAGTCGATTATCGATGGGGTGGACGGGGAACTGGCCCGTCTCATGCACAAGGAAAGCCGTCTCGGGTTCTGGCTGGACCTGGGTGCCGACAATTTCTCCCACATGATGGTTTTCGGCGGCATCGCAGTCGGCCTTCATTTAGACCGCACCCCGGGTCCGTGGCTTTGGCTGGGATCGTTTTCAGTTCTAGGCGTGGCGGCATCGGTCGCCGCAATGGCGCCTCTGCTGAATCGGAATAAAAGAAACCTCCCGCTGCCGGGAGAAGGCAAACCGCTGCCCCGTCCGCTCATGAACGGATTGATCGAAGGACTCAGCCAGCGCGACTTCACCTATCTGCTGTTTCCACTCGCCGCACTCGGCTGGCTCGGCGGGTTTCTCTGGGTCGCTGCGGTCGGCACCTGGCTGTACGCTCTGACCGTTGTTATCTTGAGGATTCAGGGGCGTGATTCCTGATAGGTAAAGCAGAGGGTTCAGTGTTCAGGGGTTCAGTGTTCAGGAGGCGCGGACGATCAGACCAGACATGAGAGGGTGCAAGGCCTGCAGGTGCCGGATTTCAGGAGGAAGCGGAATGCTCGGTTTTCTTTCCTGAACACTGAACGCTGAACACCGAACACTATTTTGAATACGAAAGGATGCACAGATGCGCATATTGATTGTCGGCGGAGTTGCGGGCGGCGCTTCCTGCGCCGCGAGGGCGCGGCGGCTTTCCGAGTCGGCTGAAATCGTAATCTTCGATCGGGGGCCGTATGTTTCGTTTGCAAACTGCGGGCTTCCCTATCACGTAGGAAAAGTGATTCCAGACGAAGAGGATCTCCTGGTGGCAACCCCCGAACTGTTTCGAGACCGTTTCAATATCGAAGTTCGGACCCTTCACAACGTCCGCTCCATCGATCGTCCGAAAAAGACCGTGGAAGTCGAAAATTTGGAAACAGGAGAGATTTATCGGGAATCCTATGATGCCCTGGTGCTGTCTCCGGGGTCCGAACCGCTTCGTCCCCGGCTGCCCGGTATCGATCTGCCGGGAATCTTCACCATCTGGACGATCCCGGACATGCGAAAAATCGTACAATGGATCGGCCGGCATCACGCCCGGAAGGCCGTTGTCGTCGGCGGAGGTTTTATCGGGCTCGAAATGACGGAAAACCTCAAGAAGCTTGGCATGGAGGTTTCCATCGTGGAGATGCAGCCGCATGTGATGCCGGTGCTCGATCCGGAGATGGGAATGATCATCAACGAGCACCTGAGCGCAAGTGGTGTCGACCTTTATCTCGGAAGCCCGGTGAAGGGGTTCGAGCGCAGATCCGGCGGAACTTCCGATGCAGGAATCGGAGTGATGCTGGCCTCCGGAAAAACGCTGCCCGCCGATTTGGTGGTCCTTTCCATCGGAGTTCGGCCCCGGTCCGGACTGGCCGAAAGCGCCGGGCTTGAAATCGGCCGCTCCGGAGGCATTCGGGTCGACGATCGGATGCGCACGAGCGACTCCAGCATATGGGCGGTGGGAGATGCTGTAGAAGTCAAAGACTATCTTACCGGAGACTGGATACTTGTGCCGCTGGCCGGGCCGGCCAACCGGCAGGGACGGATCACAGCCGATGTCATCTTGGGCGTAAACGAAAAATCGACCCGTTTCCGCGGCGTACAGGCGACCTCTGTCTGCGGGGTTCTGGGCCTGACCATCGCATCGACGGGAAAAACGGAGCGGCAGCTTTCTCTGGCCGGGGGGCCGGAGCCTTATGAGAAGATCTACCTGCATCCGGCCTGTCACGCAGGCTATTATCCGGGTGCCCGGCCGATTACAATCAAGCTGATCTTTAGACCCGGCGACGGGAGGATCCTAGGCGCTCAAGCCCTCGGAATGGAAGGAGTCGACAAGCGCATCGACGTGATCTCCATGGCAATTCAGAAAAACAGCACCGTTTTCGATCTCGAAGAGGCGGAGCTCTGCTATGCCCCTCAATACGGATCCGCCAAAGACCCGGTGAACATGGCCGGAATGATCGCATCCAATGTCCTGCGGGGGCTGGCCAGGATTCAACACTGGGAGCAGTTGACAGGAGACAATGCCTATCTGCTGGACGTCAGGGATCCGGAAGAATTCGAGAAAGGCCATATCGAAGGCGCCGTAAATATACCGTTGAACAGCCTGAGGAAGCGGATGGGGGAGCTTCCGAAGGACAAAGAGATCGCAATTCACTGCTATGTAGGACAGCGGTCCTATTACGCATATCGGATTTTGAGCCAGCACGGTTACAGAGCGAAAAACCTATCCGGGGGATACCGGACGTATCCCTATGTCAAAAAGCTGTATCCGGAAATACCTTAATAAAGTGTTCAGTGTTCAGCGTTCAGCGTTCAGGGGAGACGGATCGTTGCATGTTGAAGCCCTTGCACGTTGAAATCGCCGTATGTTGCGTTCAACGTGCAACGACTTCAACGATTTCAACGTGCAACGCCCTTTATCTGAACCTCGGTTCGACTCCGGCCATCAGACGCCGTATATTATCCTTGTGTCTCAGAAAGATCAGGCCCGAAAAGGCCAGTGCGCACAGGGTGGCTGCAACCGAGTGGGTGGAGATCCAAACTGCGATCGGGAGTGCCCCGGCACCGGACAGAGAGCCTGCCGAGACCCGATTGAAACGCAGAAGAACCAGCGTGAAGACCGCGGCCGAAGCCGCCAGGGCGGAAGGCGCCAGCACGAGGAAACAACCGGCTGCAACGGCTACGCCCTTTCCGCCGTCTCTAAATTTCAGATAAACCGGAAACAGATGCCCCAGGAAGGCGGAAAGAGCGACGATGCAGGGGAACAGATCGATACCGAGCCGGCTGCCTATGAAAAAAGAAGCCGCAAACCATACCGGAAAAGCCCCCTTTGCCGCATCCCCCGCGAGAGTCATCAGCGCCAGACAGGTTCCGGCTGTTCGCTGCACGTTGGCAGCACCGATATTGCCGCTTCCGGACTTCCGGATATCGCCGTGGCCGGAGAGCCGGGTCAGCAAAAGACCCGAGGGAATCGACCCGAGCGCGTATGCCAATACAGGAAAAGAATAAAGTATGATCTTTTCCAAATCCTTTTTCCCCAGCAATTCCGGTGTTCATGAAGCGCCAAAAAACTGACAAATCCTCTGAATCGATTCAGGATTCCGATCATATTAAGGGGATTGTCCTGAAAACGCAAGACGCGCCGAAGACGCATGGAGGTTTGAACGATCGACATGGAGCCTATCCATATCCCCATTACCGATGAACTGGATCTTCATACGTTTCAACCCAAGGAGGTTGCGGACCTCCTGTCGGATTACTTCGAAGCGTGTGTAGAGGCCGGAATACTGTCCGTTCGCATCGTCCACGGAAAAGGACGAAGTATTTTAAAGCACCGGGTTCAAAGCGCACTCAAGAAGAATCCGCTGGTGAAATCGTTCAAAGACGCCCCTCCCGAAGCCGGGGGGTGGGGGGCGACACGGGTGGAGCTGAGACGGCCCGGCGATTGAAACAATGTGGTACAAAGATTGCATACTCCTTTCAGAGGAAATTTCACCCGAAGAGGAGACCGGGGGAATACGGAGACCAAATCATGCAGCAAGATTCAACCGTTGAGGCGATCTGTAGCGGTTGTTCCACAGCATACCGGGTGAGCGACAGACTCGTCGGGAAGAAGGTGGCCTGCAAAAAGTGCGGGGTTTCCTTCGAGATTGCGCCTCCCGACGAAAGCTGCCCGATCATCGGTAAACTGGCGCTGAAGTATCGATTTATCCGACAGGATCAGCTCGATGCAGCCATAGACGCTTTCAATGCACAGCTCGATCCTGCATCCGGAGCCTCCATTGAAGATTTTCTGGTTAAGGGGGGGTTCATATCCGAGAAGCAGCGGTCGGTTCTCCTGAACGCCCGGGACTACTTGGAAATCAGGCAGCAGGACAAGGAGATCGGCCAGATCATGGTGCGCAAGGGGCTGTGCGACCAGCGCCAGGTGGAAGAGGCGCTGGCAGAGCAATCCAGAAGATTCAAAGAGACGCAGGCCGTCTGCCGGATCGACGATATCTTGAGCGGTCGGGGAGTCCCGACTGCGGTGGAGCAGCGGAAAGCCGGCGAGACATCAGAACCTCCCTCGATTCCGGAAGCCTGCGAGGAGCGGAAGCCCGTAAAGGATCCGGTAAAAACTGTTTTCGGGGAGCAGGAGGAATTAAGAATTCAAGGCGATATCGACCAGGAGACAGGAGATATCGATTTCAGCGGCCATGTCGTCGTATCCGGCTGCATCACTCGAGGCTATCGGGTAAAGAGCGTCAGCCTCGATGCAGCCGAAGTTTCAGGAGGCAAAGTCGATGTATCCGGAGACCTTGTCGTTTCCGGAGGAATCGTAGGCGGCGAGATCCGGGCCAAAGGCACCGTAAAGGCCAAGTACATCAAAAAATCCCGTATTTCAGCCTATGGGAACGTTTCGGTCGAAAAGGAGATAAACGAATCCGAAATCATCACCAGCGGCGCCTGCAATATCCCTATGGGGACGATTCTTTCTTCCGAAATCGCCGCAAAGATGGGAGTGATTGCCGGAGATATCGGCACCGAGATGTCCAATCCGACCAAGCTCAAAGTCGGCGTCGATGAACACATCGAAAAAGAGCTGCAGTCCCTTGACGCCGCTCTCCAGGAAAAAGGCGGCATGCTCGAGAAGCTGAAAGAGGCCGAACAGGAGCTCTTGCAGGTCGATCAGGATCTTTACGCCAGAATCACCGAGCTTGCCCAGGTCCAGGACCGTTCGACGATCGAAAAGCGAGACCTCCAAAAAACCATGGAAGCGGAAAAAGACCCGGGAGATTTTCAGGTTTTTACAAAGACCGCATCGCAGATAAAGGACCTTGAGGATCGGATCAAAAGCGCGGAAGAGGAGATCGGGAAGCGGTTCGAGGAGCGGGACGGGGTGTCGGAGCAATTGAAATCGGTTGCAGAAAAGATCAGGGCTGCGGAAGAAGAGATTGAAAAGCTCAAAGACTCCATCCGGTTCGTCTCTGCTCTGCTTCAGCGCCAGGAGGCCATCCCGAAGGTAACGATCTACGGTTCCATCATCGAGGGAACCGTGGTTACCACCCCCCATGCAACCAAGGTCTTGCCGCGAAGCGGGGTGAATTTGATGATATCGGAAGTAAAGAAAGCTTCTTCCGGTGCCGAGGGGAAATGGGAAATCGGAGTTTTTTTCCGGAAAAAAGAAGATACCGCCTCGCATGCTTCATAGCGCGCGATCGTAAAGGATTTTCGTTTTCGACAACGAAAATGACGACTCCCGCGGCACCCCCCGCTGGAGCGGCATTTTCAGAAAAATACCGGGGCGGCCGTTCGGTCGGCCCGGGCAGCTCAGGGGAGGCCAGCCTCAGGCTTCTCCTCGTTGCGCTCGGTGTCACTTTGCCGGTTATTTTATTGTTTCTGATGTGGAGTCAAGGATTTATCGACCTGCCACTTTTGCAGAGCAAAAAAATCCTTCGACAACTCCAAAGAGTTGCAACCGTCGGTCCCGTAATGACCAGTATCGGGCAAAACGAACATCTCAAGCTGACGCTGCAGATCGAGTGCCGGAATTCGAAGATGAAAGAACGGCTCGAAGAATCCGGATCCGCCTTAAGAAGCAAAATATTGATGGCCCTTAATTCGCCCGAAACAATCTCGCTTTTGCGCCTGCAGGATTATGCACAGCTAAAGGATTTTTTCAAAACCGAAATTCAGGGGCTGTTCCCGGAAATTTCGATCAAAGAGGTCTACCTTTCCGAAATCGTTCGGTATTGAACCGAAAAGCGAGCGCCATTCGGCCCGAGCTCATGGCCGAGGGCATTCCCTGCTTGCGGCGGGGTTAGCGAGCGAATCTAAATAGATAGAATTCCTTACGGAGGAAGATTCCCTGCAGCTTGTCGGAGCGAAGCGGAGATCCCGCTGCCGGGGCTGCAGGGTCTTCAATATCGGCGTTCCCCGGGGTATCCTGCTTCTGAATACCTGTAGGAATCTTTTACTTCGCGCGCCGCCCTCATGCTTGTCCATCGAAGCCGGTATTTTTGAGGTCCGCTTTTTTGCGGTCGCAGTTCGATGCCATTTTTTTCTTTCGACTGTTTTGTGTTATATCTCACTATCAAAACGGCATATAAACGGCTATACTGACAATTTAAGCGCTGTAAGAATCCGCCCATGAATCAAACACGCGGAAGGAAAACCGGAGGGTCGTTCAGATGCTGAAAAAAATCGATCCCGTCAAAACGCAGAACTGGAAAAGCCTCGAAAGCCATTACCGGCTGATGAAAGACGTCCATATGCGGTCTTTTTTTGAAGAAGACCCCGGCAGATTCGAGAAGTTCTCGCTTCGTTTGGACGATATTCTGGTGGACTTTTCCAAAAACAGGATCTGTCGAGAAACACTGGATCTCCTGCTTGCGCTGGCCGAAGAAGTCGACCTCAAAGGGGCCATCGAGAAGATGTTTGCCGGGGATAGAATCAACGAGACCGAAAATCGATCCGTACTTCACGTTGCGTTGAGGAACCGATCCAATACACCCATCCTGGTGGACGGAAAAGACGTGATGCCGGAGGTAAATGCGGCGTTGAACAAGATGATCGATTTTTCCAACAGGGTTGCATCCGGAAAATGGAAGGGGTTTACGAACCAAAAAATGACCGATATCGTCAACATCGGCATCGGCGGCTCCGATCTGGGTCCTGTAATGGTGACCGAAGCGTTGACGCCGTATGCCAGGGATGGAATATCGGTCCATTTCGTATCGAATGTGGACGGCACCCAAATCGCCGAAACATTGAAGCATCTGAACCCGGAGACGACGCTCTTCATTGTGGCGTCCAAAACCTTCACCACCCAGGAGACCATGACCAACGCGCACACCGCCAGGGACTGGTTTTTAAAGTACTCCAAAAACTCCGCCCATGTGTCCAAGCATTTTGTCGCCGTTTCCACGAATGCAGAGGCGGTAGAACAGTTCGGAATCGATAAAGACAACATGTTCGGTTTCTGGGACTGGGTGGGCGGCCGCTATTCGCTCTGGTCGGCGATCGGCCTTTCGATTGTCTGCTGCATCGGGCAGGAGAATTTTCTGGAACTGCTCCAGGGCGGACACGATATGGACAACCATTTTAGAAATACCCCCTTTGCCCGGAACATACCGGTCGTTCTGGCGCTTATCGGCATCTGGTACAATAACTTTTTCGGAACCCGGACCGAGGCGATACTTCCTTACGATCAATACATGCATCGATTCCCTGCCTATCTTCAGCAGGGCATCATGGAGAGCAACGGCAAGTCGGTCCAAAGAGACGGCATTCCGAGCTCGGTCGAGACCAGCCCCATAATATGGGGAGAGCCGGGAACAAACGGCCAACACTCCTTTTTCCAGCTCATCCATCAGGGCACCCAGCCGGTGCCGGCGGACTTTCTGGCGCCCGCAGTCAGCCACAACCCTGTCGGGGAGCATCACCGGATCCTGCTTTCCAACTTCTTCGCCCAAACCGAAGCCCTGATGAAGGGAAAGACCCTGGAAGAGGCCGTCGAAGAGCTCAAAAGGGAAGGAAGGAGCGAGAATGAAATCGAACAGCTCGCACCCTTTCAGGTTTTCGAGGGGAACCGTCCGACGAACTCGATTTTATTCAAACAGCTTACCCCGAGAACCCTGGGCCGGCTCATCGCCATGTACGAACACAAGATCTTTGTGCAAGGGGTTGTCTGGAACATTTTCTCATTCGATCAATGGGGGGTCGAACTCGGCAAAGAGCTGGCCAAAAAGATACAGCCGGAACTCAAAGCCGAGACTCCCGTCAATACCCACGACAGTTCGACAAACGGCCTGATCAATGCATTCAAACAGATGATCGTCTGAGCCCCGCTGGCGGGGAAATTCGAAGCACCCCGGTTAAACAGGAAAAAGCGTTTAACGGGGCAGGCGAAATTCGAAATACGAACAAAAACCAAGTGACCAAAATTCCAATGATCCAAACTGGTATCGATCGCTTCAGCCTCATTTTAGCCCGATGTTTTGAACATTCGGCCATTCGGATTTCGGATTTGTTTCGGATTTCGATATTCGGATTTCGAGTTTAGGGTCTCCAAACATGAAGGACATCCGCATCCTGAAAAATACCATTCAGGAATATGAATGGGGATCGCACACGGAGATTGCGGAACTGCTGGGGGAGAAAAGCCCCTCTCTGCGGCCTCAGGCAGAACTGTGGATGGGCGCCCATCCGAAGGCTCCTTCCAAGGTCGAAATCGGGAAACGCTGGGTTTCGCTTGCAGAAGTCATCGATCGGGACCCGTGTGAGGTTCTCGGGAAAGAGACAGCAGAGAAATTCTGCGGTCGGCTGCCCTTTCTTTTCAAAGTCCTGGCCGCCGCCAAGCCGCTTTCCATTCAGGCCCACCCGGATATGGAACAGGCCAAGGAGGGATTTGAAAGGGAAAATCTGCTTGGTATCCCGCCGGATTCCCCTGTGCGCAACTACAGGGACGATATGCACAAGCCGGAGATTCTCTGTGCGCTCAAGACGTTTTGGGCGTTGAACGGATTCCGGAAAATCGATCGGATCGTTCGGAACATGAAGCTTTTCTGCCCCGATGCGATGAAAACGGAAACGGACGACCTGGAAAAAAGGCAGAATCCCCGCGGCCTTCAATTTTTTTTTGAAGCCATGATGAAGATGGAGCCTGCACGAAAAAAAAAGGTGATCGATGAAGTCGTGCGTACCGCCGGACAGGGGGATGGAGAGGATCCGGAGCGGAAGTGGATCCTTTCGATCTACCGGGAGTATCCTTCCGATATCGGGGTTTTGTCTCCGCTCTATCTGAATCTGATCCGGCTGGCTCCCGGGCAGGCCATGTTTCTTCCGGCCCGTCGGCTCCATGCTTACCTTGAGGGGCTCGGAATCGAGTTGATGGCCAATTCGGACAACGTGCTGCGGGGAGGTCTGACAGCAAAGCATGTGGATGTGCCGGAGCTCCTCAAAACGCTCGCATTTGAAGGGGACGATGCTCCGATCCTTTTCCCCCGCGAGAAGCAGGAGGGTGAAGTCGTGTACCCTTGCCCCGCCGAAGAGTTCGTTTTATCCGTCATACGCCTGAAGGAGGGGGTCGCTCATACCGCAAAAGGAAAAAGGGGGGTGGAGATGGCGATCTGCACGCAGGGTTCGGCCGCAGTCGTCGATATCGGCACCGGAAAGACGCTTCGGCTGGAAAGGGGCGCATCCGCGATCATCCCTGCATCGGTTGAAAGCTATACGGTATGGGGAAACGCCATTTTATACAAGGCCGCTGTCCCCGTCTGAAAGGCAACTGAGGGGTCTTTGCTGCCGCTCAGCCAGCAATCACAAGGGTTCACCTCAAGATTCTTTTCGCAATCATGCAATCAGAGGGGCTTTTTTGCGATCATCCAATAATAGGGCAAATTAGGGCTTGATATTTGGAAGCCTTCATGTTTCAAGATTATGAATCGGCCTTTTCCTTTCTCCCCGGGGAATGGATCGAGGCTCCTCTTATCCGAGAGAAGGAATTTCCAATGCCAACTTCCGGTATCGAGGGTGACAAACAATGCAAAATGAAGATCGTTTTCCGATGCAAAATAAAGATCGCTTCCGACTGAAGGCGGAGGAGAGGCTTTCCACTAAAAAACTCGATCTTCCCAAGCTCCCCGAAAGTATGGAGGATATCGTACACGAGCTCAGGGTGCATCAGGTTCAGGTTCAGATCCAGAACGAGGCCCTGATCGAAGTTCAGGGAAGATGTGCCGATAAGATCGCAGAGAGCAGGAGGATCGAGGAGGAGTTGCGATTCCATAAGGACCGCCTCGCTCTAACCCTTGAGGCTTCCGGAAGCGGCGCGTGGGACTGGAACCTGATTACCGACGAGCAGTGGTGGTCGCCGACCATGTTCGAGTTGAGAGGCGTCGCGCACAACGGAGCGGCTCCCGACGGGAGAAAGCTTCTCGGTACTGTTGCCGAAGAAGACCGTCAGAGGATACGGAACCGGCTTCATGAGTGCTGGAACCGGCACGAGACCTACAGAGAGGAGTTTCGCATCGATCATCCGACCCGGGGAAAGAGATGGATGGCAAGCTCCGGGCGGACTTTCTACGATCGCAACGGACGCCCGGTTCGAATGGTCGGAATCAATTTCGATATCACCGAAAGAAAGGAGATGGAAGAGGAACTCCGGAGCGCCCGCAGGAAACTGGAAATGCGGGTGAGGGACAGGACTGCCGAGCTGGCGGAAACAAACGCGGAGCTTGAGAGGCGGACAAAACAACTCAGCAGGCTTTCCTCCGAGCTGACGTTGACCGAGTTCCGTGAACGCCGGCGCCTTGCCCAGGTGATTCACGACCACCTCCAGCAGGTACTGGTGGGTGCCAAGATCAATCTGGAGATTCTATCCTCCCGCATTCCGGAGGATCAGAGGAATACCTTCCAAAACATCCACGACCTTCTGGTCAATTCGATCAAGATCTCCCGGTCGCTCACCGGTGAACTTTCGCCTCCGGTCCTTTACGAGCGCGGGCTTACCGCCGCAATCGAGTGGCTGGCCCGCTGGATGAAGGAAAAATACGATCTTTCGGTGGAGTTGGTCTTTAGGCCGGAAACGGTTGAAACCGATGAGGATTTTACGATACTTCTTTTCCAGTCGATCCGAGAGCTGCTCTTCAATGTAGTCAAACACGCCCGCACGGCTTCGGCTCGCATCGAAATGTCCAAGGAAAGCGCCGGTCTGTTGAGGATCGTGGTCAGCGACAGGGGAGAGGGCTTCGATCCGGAGAGGATGTGGATGGAGGCCGATCCGGTTCCGGGCTTCGGGCTGTTTTCAATCCGGGAACGGATGGAGCTGCTGGGCGGCCGCCTGGAGGTGGACAGCACGCCGGGCAGAGGTTCGGCATTTACATTGATCGCTCCCACGGGAAGTACCGGTGCGGCCGGAATCAAGCCGGGGGTGCTGGACATCGAGGGCTCTCACCCGGCGGAATTCATCATCGCCCCGATTTCCAAGGAAAAACAAAAAATCCGAGTCATGCTGGTCGACGATCATGCAGTCATGCGCCAGGGGCTTTCCTCTCTGCTCGGGCATCAAACCGATATCGAGATCGTCGGCGAGGCCGAAGACGGCCAGGCGGCTGTTGAATTGGCCCGTGCGATCAATCCCGACGTGATCCTGATGGATATCAGCATGCCGAAGATGAACGGGATTGAAGCCACGCGGGCGATCCATCCGGATCAGCCGAATATCCGCATCATCGGTCTTTCCATGTTCGATGCCGCCGATCAGGCCGCCGCCATGCTGGAAGCCGGGGCTGCCGCCTACCTGACTAAAAGCGGCAATTCCGATGCGCTTCTTTCCGCCATTCGGCGCAGCGCCGATGAAAACAGGACGGATCCGCTGCAGTGAAGACAATTCGACATCACTTTGGAATGACGTGTATTGAAACTTCCCCGTTTACAAACATTCACCGGGGGCGGCCCACCCTGGTCTGCGGGGGGGTTGGGAAGCGGCTCCGGATGTCTGATGAATCGAAGGAAAGGGAGAGTGTCATGAATACCCCTGCAGAGCAGTATTTTCAATTGAGGCTCTATGTGGCCGGCCAGACGCCCAAATCGCTGGAGGCCTTTGCCAATTTAAAAAAAATTTGCGAGGATCATCTGCAGGGGAGGTATCGCATCGAGGTGATCGATCTCGTCGAAAACCCGCAATTGGCCAAAGGGGACCAGATCCTTGCCATTCCGACACTGGTCAGAAGGCTTCCCCAGCCTCTGCGCAAGATCATCGGAAATCTTTCAAATACCGAACGGGTTCTGGTAGGATTGGACCTGCGCCCCGAGACTGAAAGCGAGTTACCCTGATCAGAAATCTGCCGCTGCCGCTTAGAAAGTTCATCGGCGATCTTTCGGATCGCGAAAAGATTCTATTGGGGTTGAGCATCATCCCCAAAAACCCGGATTCCACCGGTACCGAGTAATCTTTCGGATTTTTGGGAGATTTCAGCATGACGGAAATCAAACCTTCTGACAAATCGTTTTTAAGCGAAGTCGCACACCTGACGGGGAAGCTGGCCGAAGCCGAAGAGGTCCTGAATGCCATTCGCGACGGCAGGGTCGATGCCGTGGTGGTTTCCGGCCCCCGGGGGGACCGGATCTACACCCTCAAAGGAGCGGATTACACCTATCGGGTTCTGATCGAGACCATGACCGAAGGGGCGGTCATCCTGGCGGAAGACGGGACGATCCTTTACTGCAACGGCCGGTTTGCTGAGATGGTTCAAACCCCCATCGAAAACGTGATGGGCAAATCCATGATCGACTTTGTCGGGATTTCTGAAAAAGATCGGTTCAATGACATTCTGAAGCGGGCATCCGCCCATAATATCAGGGATGAAATGCGCATTCACCCGGGAGGCAGCCATCCAATTCCGGTGCTGCTTTCCATGCGATCCCTCTCAACCGAGGAAATGAAGTCGGTCTGCATGGTGGTGACAGATCTGACGCGGCAGAAACAGTCTGAACAGAAGCTTAAAGCCTTTGCGGAGGCCCTTCAGTATAAAAACAAAGAGCTCAGCCGCCGTGCCGAACAGCTTTCCCGGTTGTCTTCCGAATTGACTCTTTCCGAGCAGCGGGAGCGCCAACGGTTCGCCAAGATCCTGCACGACCACCTCCAGCAGATGCTTGTGGGGGCAAAACTCGGGCTTGAAACCATTGCCCTGCGCGTCACTCCGGAGCATCGGCAGCCCTTAAGACACATTGCCGAGCTCCTGAAAGAATCACTCGATGCCTCGCGCTCCTTGACAGTCGAGCTCTGCCCGCCGATTCTCTACGAGGGCGGTCTCGTGCAGGCGCTGGAATGGCTTTCTCGCTGGATGAAGGAGAAGCACCGGCTTGAGGTTGCCCTCGATGCGGACGCACGGGCTGTCCCGGAGGGGGAAAGCATGAAAGTACTCCTCTTCGAAGCGGTCCGCGAGCTGCTCTTCAATGTGGTCAAACACGCCGGTGTCGATTCCGCCCAGGTGGAAATGATCCGGAAAGACGGCGAAGACCTGAAAATTACCGTAAGCGATCAGGGAGCGGGGTTCGATTCGAAGAATCTGTGGGAGAGTACCGATCCGAACTCGGGCGGCTTCGGCCTCTTCAGCATACGCGAAAGATTGTCTCTTCTGGGCGGGCGGTTTGAAGTTACCAGTACCCCCGGGGGTGGAA
The DNA here is from genome assembly GCA_003599475.1 of Desulfobacteraceae bacterium. Next base: position 7,215 of record QZKK01000169.1, on the reverse strand, counting down.
CCGTTGTTTCGTTGATGGCTCCGCTCGTAAAGGGCAAGACAGCCGAACCGGATTCGAATGGAGCATTCTTATTCGAGGCAACCGAGGTCTCCGAGACTTCGGCCGCCCCGGAAGTCGGGAAAAAGACCCGTGTGATGCTGGTCGACGATCACGCGGTGATGCGGCGCGGCCTCTCGGCTCTGCTGGATCTGCAATCCGACATTCAAACCGTCGGAGAGGCATCGGACGGGGCGGAAGCCGTTCACATGGCCCGGAAACTCAGACCCGATGTGATCCTGATGGACATCAGCATGCCGAAGATGAACGGAATCGAGGCCACGCGGATTATCCATTCCGAGTTTCCCGACATCCGCATCATCGGACTTTCGATGTTCGATCCGGCCGACCAGGCCGCTTCGGTTTTAAGAGCCGGTGCATCTGCCTACCTGAGTAAAAGCGGCAGTCCGGATGTACTTCTATCCGCCATCCGAAACGGCGGGCACGGAGCGGCTTCATGATTTCTTATTCTCACTCTGCGCTCCTGGATTCTTACGCGAGCCCCGAAATATGAAGGTTGAGAAATCCAAAAAAACAGCATTTAAAAAGAGAACATCCTCGGAAGGACCATTCTGGAAAACAAAGACCCCTGAGGAAATGACCGAAGAAGAATGGGAATCCTTGTGCTGCGGCTGCGGCATCTGCTGCCTGCACAGGATCAGAAACCGGTTATCCGGCAAGCCCCGTTTCACTTCCGTAGCATGCAGGCACCTCGACCCGAAGACCTGCCGATGCCGAGTCTACGAAGACCGATTCGAAATCTGTGCGGATTGCGAAAAGATTACACCCGAAAACGTGCGGAGGCTGAAATGGCTGCCCCGGACCTGCGGGTACCGTACCGTTGCCGAAGGGCGGGATATCGATGAATGGCACCCCCTGGTATCCAAGGACCCGGACACCGTCCATCTTGCAGGCGTCTCCCTGAAGGGAGAAGAGATTGTCTCCGAAGAGGATATCGTTGCGGGGGATCTTCTCAAGTACCTGATCCTCAGACCGATCGGGTTTTCGGGAAAAGAATCGGGATGAATGCGCTGAGAGCCGGAAACGGCACGGCCCGTGTGAAACTTCAAAGTGTTCAGTGTTCAGTGTTCTTCTCTTCAGTTTCTGATTCGATCAAGCTGGCCGCTTCAGCCATCCAGAATCCAGCATCCAGCGGCCAGCGGATGGGCTGAATCCCGCCGGGGCGGGAAACCCTGAACACTCGCTCTACCAAAAGGAGAAATCGTATGCCTTCGCCAGAATCGCATTCGCCGGATACGGGGAGGCCCGAAAAGAAATCTGCCTGCACCGTTTCCGCCGAGGTTCAGGACCGGTTCAAAAAGATACTCGTAATCCCGAGCGTTCTGCAGGGGCTGGCGTTTTTAAAAGCCGATCAGAAGCGGCGGATCGCAGAACAGATCGCAATCACCGAGATTCCGGCGCCTCCTTTCGAAGAATCGATACGGGCGGAGGATTTCCTGCGCAGGCTAACCGAGCTCGGTTTGACGGACGCGCACATGGATCGGGAAGGAAACGCGATCGGCACCTCGAAAGGGACGGCGGGGGGTCCAAGGATCGTGGTAAGCGCGCATCTGGATACCGTATTTTCTCAGGGATACGACGCCACAGTCCGGGTGGACGAAAATGGAATCCTTCACGCTCCGGGTATCGCCGACGACGGGGCAGGGCTTGCAGCGCTTCTCGGAATCGTGCGCGCCTTCAGAGAGTCCGGAATCCGTACGGCCGGAGATGTCCTGTTCGTGGGCACCGTCGGTGAAGAGGGGAGGGGGGATCTCCGCGGGGTCAAACATCTTTTCGAGGCGATCCCCGATATCGATGGATTCATCTCGATCGACGGGGAAGGCGCGAGCAGTATCACCTATCTTGCGCTGGGCAGCAAGCGGTTCGAATTCCGGTTCACGGGGACCGGAGGTCACAGCTATGAAGCATTCGGCAGAGTGGGCAGCCCCATTCATGCCATGGGCAGAGCCATCGGTAAAATTGCCGACTTGCGGGTGCCCGGAAACCCCAGGACAACCTTTACGGTATCCGTTGTAAGCGGCGGAACATCGGTCAACTCCATTGCGGCGGAAGCCGTGATGCAGACCGACACCCGTTCGACCTGCCCCGAGCAGTTGGACAGAACGGTTTCCGAGCTGGTCAACTGCGCCAAGGCGGCTGTGGTCGAAGAAAATGCGTTCTGGAAAATCGCATGGGACAGCCCGGACAATATCCGGCTGGAAATTCGAAAAATCGGTGACCGGCCCTCCGGCACATGCTCTGCCGAAGCCATCCACGTTCAGTCGGCGTGTGCGGCCACCGAGGCGATCGGCGAAACACCCCGGCTAAAAGAGCCCGGAAGCACCGACTCGAGCATCCCGATCAGCCTCGGGGTACCGGCGCTGACGCTCGGCCGGGGTGGAAAGGGGCTGCACATTCATTCTCCCAAGGAATCGTTCGATCCGACCGGCAGTGATCTCGCCTCCCGGAGGATTTTTCTCACCATTCTGGGGCTTGCCGGAATCGCCGGCGAAATCGAACCGCTGCTCAAGAAGGAGATTCTCACGCAAAGACGCTAGGGCCGCAAAGAAATCGAGGTAAAGATTTGGCGGCCTTGGCAAGACACGGATGAATCTTCCCCAATTTCACTCGTAATCCGCAACCCCGCCTAAGGCGGGCAACCCGCAACCCGTAACACGCAACCCGTAACCCTCTTTCAGCGGCAGCGCACCAAACACTCCCGATCGATGCAGAGCCCGGGGAAAAGCGGTTCGATCTCGCGGATGAATCGGCGCCCGTCTTTGAAATATCCGGCAGTCGGACGGACATGAGGCGCCTGCTGTCCCCAAAAGAGATGCATTCGGATCATCAAAAGCTCACGCACATATTTTGCCGTCATGGACGCAAGGGCAACAGGAAGGTGAAAGGCTTCGCTGCAGATTCTGACGATGACATCCATGCTGTTTATCCCATCCGATACGTTGTAGCGGCTCGAAACGAAGCTCTCGTCGCAGACGGTTATTTCCGCCTCCGGAAAGGCTTCCTGGAGAATATCGCGGTATGTCGTCCGGCCGCCCTGCCGATCGATGACGACGAAAGGTCGAGCCTGCCCGAAGCGCTCCCATATGGCGTTGAGGTGCCCGGCGACAAAGATCCAGGAGCAGGCGGCCTTGGAGCCTGTGGCATTCACCAGCCGGTTGAAGCGGTCCTCAAAGACAACCGCTGCCTTGATGTCTTTCAGCCGGATTCCGGTTTTACTTTTTACAAGCTTCAGTTTTCCGCAGCATGATTCCAAGCGCGATGCGCTGCAATCAACGGGAATTCCGGGCCCCCCTCCTTCATGGATATACCAAGGTTGTCCCGACGGAAATGAATCTTCATCGAAGCCCAGGCACTGAAGCAGTTCGTCCAGGGAAGAAGGGATCGAATCGATGCTTTGAAGAAACGCCAGGACGCCTCTTTCCAGATGTTTCATCCCGCATGCGGCATTGTAAAGAGCCTTTGAGTCGTTTACGGCGATACGATTCCGTTTGTCGGAGGATTTCCGGCAAACAGCAGATTGCATCGAGCTCCAAAGAGAAGGAGGAATCGCCCCCGGCTCCCATGACGGCAGCTCGAAAACGGTGCGTGCAACAACGAGAGGGCCGATTACCGGACCATACCCTGCCTCGTCTATCCCGGCGTAGATCATCGTTTGGAACTGCCTTTCCTCTAAATTGGTTTCCGGATCACGGGCGTTTCGGAGATTACCCGGAAGCCCTTGTTCCGCTATTCCTGCAAGAGTTCCGATTTCGGAGCTCACTCCAGGTGGGACCGATCTTACCCCGCGAGGCGCAATCGTTCAAGACCAAATTATCGATGGTGATTCAGCCGCTGATTTTGGCAGATTTACGCAGATCGGATTCTAACGAACATGTGTTTCAGGGAGATGGGCGGAGACAAGTTTCGCACCTTCCGATGGATGGAGGTGCGAAACTTGATATTGTTCAAGGCTCTAAACGAGTCTCGTTTAGAGGTCATCGGCAGCTTCCCTTAATTTCTCAAGCGAGGAGACATCCAGCTTTACCATGAGGCTGTGCTTGAGAGATTCAGCCGTAGCCAGGCTGATCCGCAAAAGGCCGGTGATTTCTTTGATGGTTTTCCCTTCTGAGAGAAGCATGAGAAATTCCTTCTCTCGATTGCTCAATTCGATGCCTTCTTTTTTCATGATGGTTGCCATTCCACTTCTTCTCCACTTGCAGTCCTAACCCGGTCGCAATACATACATCAGGAAACGGAGGCTCCCTAAGCTGAAGAATAAGTCCGCCCACGTAGGCAGGGGATGGGTAGATTCAGATATTTTCGTCTGGAAATTTATGTAAACTGGGGATACCGAGTCGGAAAAGTTTGTAAGCGTTTCTATCGATTACGGAGATGAGAACAGAATTGGCTTGCATCAAAAGAAAAGAGCGCTGATCTCCAGTTCCTTCTCTCGCGGAACATCTATTGAAAGGTTAGTTTGTTCGCGGCTCATGTAACTGCCAATCTCCTCTGGACTCACCCATCTCGGCAAATCTTATTCAGCCGGTTCATCCGGAATCTGCCTCTTCTGAGGCGATTCGAATCATCGTTTCAATACATTTTTCGATATCATCTTCGTCTGTTGCCCAGGAGCTGATGCTGATTCTCATCGCGGCTTTTCCCTGCCATTCTGTCCCGCCGCACCAACAGGTTCCCTCTTTCTGTATGCACGATACGACCCGACGCGTTACCTCCGGGTTTCCGAACGAGACCAAAACCTGATTGAGCACCACATCGTTCAGAACGTTAAAGCCGGCATGCCGCAACTCTTTTGCCGTCCGGGCAGCATAGCCGCATGTCCGTTCAATCAGACTGGATAAACCGCACCGGCCCAGGGAGCACAAGGCTGCCCAGATCTCGATTCCCCTGGCTCTTCTGGATAGCTCCGGGACATATTGACACGGGTCTCGCCTGGATCCTTCTATCAGATAGGCCGCTGTCGTTGACATTGCAGCCCTCAAATTTCGGGGCTCTCGCACAAAGACCAACCCGCTGTCGTATGGAACATTGAGCCACTTGTGGGCATCGGTAGCCCATGAATCGGCGTTTGAAATTCCTTCAGCAAGGGAAGAGAATTTCGGTGACGCTGCAGCCCACATCCCAAATGCACCATCGACATGGACCCATGCACCGGCATCTTTCGCCAGGGCACAGATCTCCCCGGCAGGATCAAAGGCCCCGGTATTGACATTTCCCGCCTGAATACAGACGATGGTCGGTCCTCCTATTCCCGGAAGCTTTCCTGCAATCATTCTGCCTTGTGAATCAACGGGAATCCGCACCACGCGATCTCTTCCCAGACCCAGCATGCTCAATGCTTTTAGAAGGCTCACATGGACTTCGTTACCGACGATGACTGTAACGGGTGGGGCTCCAAAGAGTCCTTGTGCCTCCACATCCCATCCGGAATCGGCAAGCACCGCATGACGGGCTGCAGCCAATCCGGTAAAGTTTGCCATCGTTGCCCCGGTGACAAACCCGACCGCAGAATCGGAAGGAAGGGAAAAGATGGAGATTAACCATTTACGGCAGACCTCTTCCAATACCGAGGACACCGGGGATGAGATTTCAAGAACCGCATTCTGGTCCCACACACCGGCAAGAATATTTGCACCCAATGCCGCCGGCAGAACACCTCCGGTGACAAAACCGAAATATCGTCCTCCGGTACTTGCAACCGTTGCGTCCGATCCGTATTCATCAAGCTCGGCCAGGACAGCAAGAGGATCCGCCGGTGCATCCTGAAGCTGTTTACGGAAGTGTTCAAGGCGCTCCATTGCTTCTACAGAAGGACCGACTCTTCGTTTTTTCAGATTGGCAACATATCGCAATGACCGATTTACAGCATCATGAAGTATTTCTTCCATTTAGATCCTCCATTTGAATGCCATTTCATGCGCATTCAATGAACGGATAGAGCTTTGCAGTGGTCCGGGTTTCAAAGTAACTTATCATATTATAAGGTAAAGGGCTTTTCCTTTTCAATTGCGGCCAAAACTATTTAGGACGATCCGTACCGATGCGATTATTTACGGCCGTTGTTCATTTGAATCTCGACAGCATCAAAGTTTGACACATTGAATGCTTCGGTACGTCCATCTGTCGGCGGTGACGTGAAGGCGCATTTGTCGATACATTCTATTCTATTTTATCAACGGATTGGTAAAACTCTGCGTCTACTTCATGACAATCCAGTACCGATTGTTTCGAAAAATCCAATATCATTGAATCCCAATTATCATTTTTTTATTGAAATTCATCGGATCTTGATTTATTTAATTTAAATAATTGTTTTTCGTTATTCGTATCAGATCGTTAAAATAATCCGATAAAAGGAGAATCAACAGATGGCCAGACAAAAGAGAGCGATCGATAATAAAGCCTTGCTGAAAATGGTCAAAGATGGTGCACCTCAGAAAGAGATCATGGAAAAATTTGGAATAAAAACATCGCCCCAGTTTAAAGTTGCCTATCTGAACGCAGCAATGGAATCCGGTATGGTTCCGGAGGTAAAAGGGGGGCGGGCCGCAAAAGAAAAAGGTCCCGTGTCTAGAGAAGTATCGGTCGGCAAAAGAGGGAGCCTCGTGATCCCGAAAGCTGTGGTCAATGACTTGGGTTTAAAAGAAGGGGATACATTCTGGGCAAGAAAGACAAAATCCGGAGTCTCTTTGTTGCCGTCAAATGCAGAAATCAGCGAAGAATCGGCACCGAGTATCATAACCAAAACAAGAAAAAAGCAGGAAAAGCAGGATATGTAAAAAATTAGCGTTCAGGGGGTTCAAATTAATCCCCACACTTAGAGTGGGGATTTCCAAATCTATCACAAAGATCAAAATTTGATGAACGCGGAAATGGAATCCGGTATGGTTCCCGAGGTAAGGGGAAGGAGTGCTAAAGAAAAAGGCTCGATGTCAGGGAAAGTATCCATTCACAAGAGAGGCAGCCTTGTGGTCCCGAAAGCTATGGTCGATGACCTGGGATTTAAGGAAGGTAAGGCCTCTTAGGCGAAAAAATCGAAAGCGGGGATCACGCGGGATTCAATCGTCGGACAAAGCTTGACCACCAAATAAAAAAGGTTTCGGAAAACCCGAAACCTTTGATTTCACAGATGCCGAGGGACAGAATCGAACTGCCGACACG
>QZKK01000139.1 GCA_003599475.1 Desulfobacteraceae bacterium | reverse complement strand
AGAACGGCAAAAGCAGAGGGAGGGCTCAACAGGATGAACCCGATGAGCAGCGGAAGACCGATCAGTGCCGTCAGCAAACGTTTCAAATGCATCTGTTTTCTTCGAATCGTTCCGCCACTAAGGCACCAAGACACGAAGGTTATCTGGTTTTTAAGAAGGGTTTCAACGCATATTTCTTCTTCGTGCCTTCGTGTCTTGGTGGCCAAACGGTTATGTATTCTTGGACGAACCGCTATAAGACTTTTCCAAATCGTCGTTCGCGCTGCTGGAAGCCTTTCAGGATCCGGATAAATTCCTCCTTTCCGAAGTCAGGCCAGAGCGTATCCGTGATGAAGATCTCGGCGTATGCGATCTGCCAGAGGAGGAAATTACTGATTCGCATCTCCCCGCTGGTTCGAATCAGCAGATCCGGGTCCGGAAAAGGGGCTGTATAGAGATGCTCCGACACCTGTTGGGGGGTAATATCATCGAGGGAAAGCTCACCGGATGCGACCTTCTCGGCGACTGAACGCACCATCCGGACAATCTCATCCCTGCCCCCGTAGCTGAGAGCGAGATTGAGCGTCATCGAGGTGTTCCAGGAAGTCGCCTGCATGACTTCGCTCAAGGCGCTCCTGACAAAATCCGGAAGCTGCTCGGTACACCCGATGGCATTGAGCCGGATCTGGTTTTCCATCAGTTCATCTTTTTCTGAATAAAGAAACCTTTCGAGCAGTCTCATCAAAGCCGCCACTTCGGTTTGCGGCCGCTGCCAATTTTCGGTGGAAAAAGCGTATAGGGTCAGCACCGGGATTCCGAGCTCCCGGCTTGTCCTGACGATGGTGCGGACGGCTTCGGCCCCCTTTTCGTGCCCCCGGATCCGATTCATGAGCCGCTTTCTGGCCCATCTGCCGTTGCCATCCATGATTACGGCCACATGCCGAGGAAGCTTTGAGGTATCGAGAGGACCGGAATCGGGGAGGTGTAGACTAGAACTCAAGGATTTCTTTCTCTTTTTCTTCGTATACGCCGTCGATGGTCCCGATGAATGTGTCGGTGATCTGTTGGATGTTCTCCTGGCCTTTGAAGGCATCGTCTTCGGAAATATCTCCGTCCTTCTTCAAGCCTTTCAACAGGTCGTTCGAATCCCGGCGGATATTCCGGACTGCGACTTTAGCCTCTTCACAGATCTTGTGGACGACTTTGACAAGTTCCTTGCGTCGCTGCTCGGTAAGAGGTGGGATTGAAATTCGGATGATCTTCCCGTCGTTTGAAGGAGTCAGGCCCAAATCCGACTTCAAGATGGCCTTTTCGATCTCTTTGATGGCGGAAACGTCCCACGGCTGGATGGTGATCAGGCGGCTTTCCGGCACGGCCAAGGTGGCCATCTGATTCAAGGGTGTCGGAGTGCCGTAATAGTCCGCACGGATGCCGTCAAGCAAAGCCAGTGAGGCACGCCCTGTCCGGACCCGTTTCAACTCGTTCTTCAGGGCCGCAACCGATTTATCCATCCGTTCCCGGGTTTCCTGATAAATGTCATCGATCATGGCGCTTCTCCTCCTGCATTCCGATGTTAACGTCTGATCCAGGTTCCAATGTCATGGCCGCAGACGACCTTCCGGATATTCCCTTTTTCTCTCAACCGGAAGACCACCAACGGGAGTCGATTGTCCATGGCCATCGAGATCGCCGTGCTGTCCATGACCCTGAGATTCTTTTCGAGCACCTGCATGTAGGTGGTCTCTTTGATGAATCTTGCATCCTCGTTGACAACCGGATCGGAATCGAACAATCCGCTGACTTTGGTGGCCTTGAGCAGTACCTCGGCATGGATCTCCTGAGCCCTGAGCACGGCCGCGGTATCGGTCGTGAAAAAAGGATTTCCGGTTCCCGCGGCGAAGATCACCACTCTTCCCTTTTCCAGATGCCGAACGGCTCTTCGGACGATAAACGGTTCCGCCATCTGATGCATGCTGATGGCCGTTTGAACACGGGTCTGGACGCCGATCTTCTCCAGCGAATCTTGAAGCGCCAGACTGTTGATGACGGTCGCCAGCATGCCCATATGGTCGGCGGAAACCCGGTCCATCCCCTGCGTGCTCCCTGCGACGCCTCTGAAGATGTTGCCTCCACCGACGACAAGAGCGGTTTCGACGCCGAGCTGAATGACCGATCGGATTTCCTCGGCGACATACCGGATCACTTCCGTGCTGATGCCGAAGCTCTCATCCCCCATCAGTGCCTCACCGCTCAATTTGAGCAGCACGCGTTTAAATTTTGGATGCGTCAAATCATGATTCTCCGATCTGAAAACGGGCAAACCGCCGAATCGAAATGCTTTCGCCGATCTTTGCGATCACCTCGTTCAGCACGTCCTGGATCGTGAGGTTGGGGTCTCTCACATACGGCTGCTGGAGGAGGCAATTTTCCTTGTAGAACTTCTGGAGTTTTCCGTCGGCGATCTTATCAACGATATTTTCCGGCTTGCCGCTTTCAAGGGCTTGGGCGCGATAGATTTCCTTTTCCCTCTTGATCACGTCCTCCGGCACATCCTCCGGAGCGACTCCCAGCGGACTGGACGCAGCGATGTGCATCGCTACGTTTTTCGCGAATTCTTTGAAAGCATCGGTCTTTGCTACGAAATCGGTTTCACAGTTGACTTCCACCAGCACCCCGATCTTTCCCCCCATATGGATATACGACTGGATGACCCCGTCCTTTGCGGCTCTTCCGGCTCTCTTTTTAGCGGTTGCCAGGCCTTTCTTTCGCAGAAAATCGACGGCTGCGTTCATTTCACCGCCGCTTTCCGACAGGGCCTGCTTACAGTCCATTATGCCAGCTCCGGTCTTTTCCCGGAGTTCCTTGACCATCTCTGCGCTGATTATCGACATCTTCAAGCTCCTGTATTCTCGTGCTCCTCATCCCGCTTCTTATCCGGACCCGCAACCGACTCCTTTTCAGTGGTCGTTTTTATGTCCTTTTCGGCCTCCGATGCACTTCGTTTGATAATTTCGACGACCGGTCCGCTGGTGCCGTCTGAAATGACCATCCGTTCTCCCGGCTTCAAGTCCGCGCCGGCAGACGCCGCCGGCTCGTACGGCTGCTCTTCCTGCTTGTCGGCTTCGGCCTGCAGTCTTTCCTCGAAGCTCTTCTTGCCGTCGGCACAGGCATCGGCGATTCTGGAGGTGATCAGCCGGATGGCGCGGATCGCATCGTCATTTCCAGGGATCACATAGTTCACCTCGTCCGGGTCGCAGTTGGTGTCCACAATGGCCACAATCGGAATCCCAAGCCGGATCCCTTCACGAACCGCGATCGCCTCGTTTTTCGGATCGACCACAAATATGGCGCCCGGAAGCTTGTTCATGTTCTGAATCCCGCCGAGATTATTGTCGAGTTTGACGCGTTCCTTGGCCAGCTTCAAACGCTCTTTCTTCGGAAACAGGTTGATGGAGCCGTCGTTTTGTATGGTGTTCAAGTAATTCAATCGATCGATACTCTTTTTGATCGTCTGGAAATTGGTCAACATGCCTCCCAACCAGCGGTTCTGCACATAGAACATCTCGCAGCGGTTGGCTTCTTCGTAAATGGATTCACGCGCCTGCTTTTTGGTACCCACAAACAGAACGGGCTTGCCTCCTGCGACCGTGTCCGCAACGAAATCGTAGGCGGTCTTGAACATGCGGACGGTTTTCTGAAGATCGATGATGTAGATCCCGTTGCGGGCTCCGAAGATATACTGCTTCATCTTCGGATTCCATCGCTTCGTCTGGTGGCCAAAATGCACTCCTGCTTCCAGGAGTTCCTTCATTGTGACATAAGCCATGCTCTTGTTCCTTTCTGCTCGGTTTTTTCCTCCGCCTCCATCCGCCCGGTCCCCGACCCCGCTTTGCGGAGCACCCGGAAACCGGTCCGGAAGCGTGTGAGATCGTTAAATCGATAACTAGTAACAAATTATACAGGAAGGCGCAACCGTTTTTTTATAGAGTGTTCAGTGTTCAGTGTTCAGCGTTCAGCGTTCCGGAAAGACAGCCGGAGTTCATTTACAATCGACAAATCGCATCCACAATCAGCGGTTATTACGGTCGCCTCCAACAGTACACTCCACTCGAGCAAACCGGTCGCCTCGGCAGCCCTGAACACTGAACGCTGAACCCTGAACACTGACTAGCTCCTTCTTGCGTGCACCATCCGGTCATGCCCGCTGTAGTCCTTGAAAAACGCGATGCTTCCATAGCGACCTGCCGATTCGATGATCTGCTGGACGCCGGCCCGCTGGTCGGAACCGATCTCCAGAATCAGATGCCCGCCACGATTCAGGTGTCGATGCGCCGAACCGACGATCTGTCGGACCGTATCCAGTCCATCCATTCCGCCTTCCAACGCCTTTCGAGGCTCATAAAGATATATTTCCGGCTGAAGGCCCGGAAGATCATCGGTTTTTATATAAGGCGGGTTGGAAACGATCATATCATAGGAGTATAAATCCTCTTTCAGCGGCTTGCACCCGTTTCCGACAAAAAATTGAATCCGCTCCTTCAGTCCGTTCCGTTCCGCATTCTCCCTGGCCACGGTAACGGCCTTGACGCAGATATCGGATGCGAAGAGCTGCCACGCAGGACGCTCCCTGGCGATAGCCAAAGAGATGGCGCCGGAGCCGGTTCCGATTTCGAATACGCGAAAAGCGGCTGCTTCGTTCGGAATGATATCCAAGGCTGCCTCGACCAGAAGCTCGGTTTCGGGGCGCGGTATCAGGACGTCTCCGGTGACCCGAAGGTCCATGGACCAGAATTCCTTTGCACCGGTGATATAGGCGACCGGCTCTCTGCGGATCCTCCTCTTGATCATGGCTTTGAACCGCGACAGCTCATCATCGGTCAGCGGCTGATCATATCGGATGTACAGATCGATCCTTCTGAGGCCGAGAGCCTCTGCCAGAAGCACCTCCGCATCGGTTCTCGGGTTTTCGATCCCGTGGGATTTAAAGTAATCGGTGGTCCACTTGAGAAGACTAAGAAGGGTCCATTTCGTTCCCGGGCTGTTTTTCCGATTCTGCATGCTGCAATGCTTGACTCTGATGATGGGTTGCAAGCTCGTCGATGATATCCCCGATTTCGCCCTGCATCACGCTCTCCAATCGATAGAGCGTAAGCCCGATACGATGATCGGTTATCCTGCTTTGCGGGAAATTGTAGGTTCGAATCCGCTGGCTCCGATCCCCGGTTCCGATCTGATTTTTCCGCTCTTCGGAACGCTTTTCGTTGTGCTCCTGAATCATCTTGTCCAGAAGCCGGGCGCGAAGCACTTTCATCGCCTTTACCTTGTTCTTGAGCTGGGATTTCTCATCCTGGCAGGTAACCACGAGCCCGGTTGGAAGATGCGTGATGCGTACGGCAGAATCCGTGGTGTTGACCGACTGCCCTCCCGGCCCCGTGGAGCGGTAAACATCCACTTTGATGTCGTTGGGATCGATATGAACTTCCACCTCTTCGGCTTCCGGCAGAACGGCTACGGTTACCGCGGAGGTGTGGATGCGGCCCTGGGCTTCGGTCGCAGGCACGCGCTGCACCCGGTGGGTCCCGCTCTCGAATTTAAGCCGGCTGTAAGCCCCCTTTCCGCTGATCATGGCGATGATTTCCTTCAATCCCCCCACCCCCGTGGCATGGTGGGTCATGATTTCCACCTTCCAGCCCTGGGTTTCCGCATACCGGTTGTACATCCGAAAAAGATCGCTGGCAAAAAGGCCCGCCTCCTCCCCGCCGGTTCCTGCACGTATTTCGAGAAGGACGTTTTTTTCATCGTTTGGGTCCTTTGGCAGAAGCAGCGCTGTCAGCTCCTTCTCGAGGCTTTCTTTCTTTCCATGCAACGCATCCAACTCATCCCTGGCCATGCTCTTGATTTCAGGGTCCGCATCTTTGAGCAGTTCGACACTCCCGTCGATTTCCTGAAGCACCTTTTTGTACTTCCGAAAGGCGATGATGACCTTGTTGAGCTCCGCATGTTCCCGGCTATACCTCTGGTAAGCCTCTCGATCCTGGAAGATCTTGGGATCACTCAATATCCTTTCGATTTCGATAAAACGGTCTTCTACGCCCGTCAGTCTGTTGAACATCGATTCAATCCCTGTTTTTCCGGCTGCGGCGATACGCCGACAAGCATACCGTAGCGCCTCGGTTTACGAAGAGCATGAGAATGCCGAAAGGTGGGCGGCCGATGTTCCCCCTTACTTTTCTTCACAGGGACCATCGGCCATACGGATGCGGTGCTTCAATCGAAACTGTTGGCGGAGCTACTTATCCTGGAATTTCTCATATTTCTTGCGGAAACGTTCGATCCGGCCGGCGGAGTCGATGAGCTTCTGCTTTCCGGTGAAAAATGGGTGGCACTTGGAGCATATTTCCACACGGATCTCCTTTTTGGTGGAACCGGCTTCAATCACATTGCCGCAAGCGCATTGAATTGTCGTCTGCCCGTATTCCGGATGGATTTTCGGCTTCATTGGTTCTCGATACCCCCTGCATATGCGATGATTATGTATTCATTGAATCCAGAAATTCTTTATTATCTTTCGTTCCCTGCATTTTTTCAAGTAAAAATTCCATGCTGTCCGAAGTGTTGAGCGTAGCGAACAGCTTCCGGAGAATCCAGACCCGATTGAGAACCGATTCCTCAAGCAGGAGTTCTTCCTTTCGAGTACCGGATTTCTTGATGTCGATCGCGGGAAATACCCGCTTGTCGGCCAGCCTCCGGTCGAGTTGAATCTCCAGATTTCCGGTGCCTTTGAACTCCTCGAAAATGACCTCGTCCATCCGGCTGCCGGTATCGATCAGGGCTGTGGCGATAATCGTCAGGCTTCCTCCCTCTTCGATGTTTCTCGCGGCTCCAAAAAACCGCTTGGGCCGCTGCAGCGCGTTTGAGTCCACACCGCCGGAAAGAATCTTTCCACTGGGCGGCACTACGGAATTATAAGCCCTGGCCAGCCGGGTGATGCTGTCAAGCAGAATGACCACATCCTTTTTGTGTTCGACCAGGCGCTTGGCCTTTTCCACCACCATTTCAGCCACCTGAACATGCCGTTCGGCCGGCTCGTCGAATGTGGAGCTGATCACCTCGGCTTTTACAGAGCGTTCCATGTCGGTAACCTCTTCGGGCCTCTCGTCGATGAGAAGCACGAACATCATGATATCCTTGTGGTTGGTGACGATGGCATTGGCGATCGACTGAAGCAGCATGGTTTTCCCGGCACGGGGCGGCGAAACGATCAGGCCGCGCTGTCCGAATCCGATCGGGGTCAGAAGATCCATGATCCGGGTGGAATAATTGTCGGGAGCCGTTTCCAGCTTGGTTTTTCTCAGCGGGTAAAGCGGGACCAGGTTGTCAAAGAGGATCTTTTCCCTGGCCACTTCCGGATCTTCATAGTTGATGGCCTCGACCTTGAGAAGCGCAAAATAACGCTCGGATTCCTTCGGCTGTCGGATCTGGCCCGAAACCGTATCCCCGGTCCTTAGATTGAACCTGCGGATCTGAGAGGGGGATACGTAAATATCGTCGGGCCCGGGCAGGTAATTGTAACTGGGTGCCCTCAGGAATCCGAATCCGTCCGGGAGGATTTCCAGGGTCCCCTCCCCGAAGATCAGCCCGTTCTGCTCGATCTGCGCTTGAAGAAGTGCAAAAATAAGCTCCTGTTTTCGCATGCCTGCAGCTCCATCGATCTGAAAAGCCTTGGCCATCTGGGTCAATTCACTGATTTTCTTACGTTTGAGTTCAACAATGTTCATGAACGCCTACCTCATTCATTGGATTTATTTGAGCTCCCGCAGTCACGCCAAAGCGACCGGGAAATGCACTCGCACTAAGGGTTCAAGCAGGCATGATGCCTCGTTTTTTTGCATCCCCAATACATTCACTTCTGAAAGAACTTCGGACCGATCAGGTTGAAGCATCGAGATGGATCATGTCTCGAGCCGGTTATAAAGCGCTCATTTACCATTTACAGGTATGAAAACAGGATTCATTTGACGGAGTAATGAGTGCTCTATAATTTTGATTGAAGAATAATCAGGTATTTTCCAACTAGGTACTCACTCCAACAGGCGGGTGCTGTACTTGAGTTATACCGGATGCTAAATCATGTTTTTTACCGTGTCAAGCCAATTCGTGATTTTTCATTTAAAAATTGGACCATGCGGTCAACATCTCTGTACAAATCATCGATTGAACCCTTATTATCGATGATAAAATCGCTTTTTTCGATCTTTCCTTCATCGGGAAGTTGAAGATCCAGTAAGGCCTCGGCATCCTCCCGCGTGACCCTGTCTCTTCGGCACAAACGCTCCGTTTTCTGCTCGCGATCCGAAATGACCGTTACGACCATATCGAATCCTTGAGCAAGGTTCAACTCAAAAAGCAGGGGGACTTCGACAATCACTGCAGGGACGCCCTGGTTTTCCAGGGTAGTGATTTCATCCTGCATCCGTTCTAGAATGAGCGGATGGATGATTCGTTCGAGCTTCTGTTTCTTCGAAATATCCTTGACAACTTGCCGGCGAAGCGCGGTTCGATCCAGGCTTCCGTCTCTGCGGATCATTCCAGATCCGAAATGCTTCGCAATGGCCTCCAAAACCGCAGAACCCGGGGATACGACCGCGCGGGCAATCGCATCGGCGTCGATGACCTCGAATCCGAGGCTTTTCAATCGGTTGCAGACCGAGGTTTTTCCCGATCCGGCGCCTCCGGTAACGGCCACCTTGAATATCGATCCCATTTTTACCTGAATGTGCAAACGTTGTGTTGATGATGGCAACTTACATAAAATTGGTGTAATGTTCAAGAATGACATGAATCGGACGCTTAAACAGTTGCTGAGCGGAGAGCACCGAGCCTATATCGTCGGCGGGTCGGTCAGAGACATGATCCTGAATCTGTCGCCGACAGACTATGATCTTGTCGTGCCGGATGACCCCGCCGTCTTTTCCGATCGCATTTCAAAGAAGATATCCGGTCGCGTCGTCAGGCTTGGAAAACCGGGGAAGCCTCTGTTCCGGATCATCTCTTCCAAAATCACCCTCGACGTATCCGGTTTCAAGGGCTCTTCGATCCGTGAGGACCTTCTCCAGAGGGATTTTACCGTAAATGCAATGGCATACGACCCATCCCGTAACGAATTGATCGACCCGTGCGGGGGGCAGGAAGATCTTTTCTCCGGATTGATCCGAATGGTTTCCGATACCGCATTTCAAAATGATCCGATTCGTTTGATTCGTGCCTACCGGCTCGCTGCCACTTTGAGCTTCCGCATCGATGAAAAGACCCAAAGGGCGATTCGGAAACAGGCGAGTCTCATACGGGCCGCCGCAGGCGAACGGGTCCGTGAGGAGCTGATACGATTGCTGGAATCCCCGTCGTCTTCCCGACATATCGACCGAATGGAGGCATCCGGCCTTCTTTTTTCAATTTTTCCGGAACTCTCCGGATTCAAAGGATCGGTTGACGGCCCCGGGGCCGAACCCGGCTTCAACTCTCCATGGAACCGCTTTCGGAAGGGGTACTGTCACCTGGAAACCCTCTTGAATGCCTCTGATTCTATCAGGACGGCGACCGACTGCTTTCATCCGGCTCTTCTAAAGCTGGCATTTCTGCTTCATGATATCGGAAACCCATCAACTCCGTTCGGAAACGGAAACGAGGGCGACCGGCCGGGGGAAAAGCGTGCGGGCAAAGCCGACGAAATCTGCCGAAGACTCCGGCTTTCAAATCGGGAAAGAAAATTCGTTTCCGAGGTGATTTCTTATCACCGGGAGCCGTTTTCTCTTTTTCTGGCACACCGGAAGCGCACTCTTACGGCGCGCAACACCGTCATTTTCTTTATGGCCTGCGGTGACACGACTCCGGCAATCCTTCTGCATGCACTGGCTGAATTCCGGAAAGAAGAACAACCGGCGGCCGAGGGTGTCTTCGACGCATTTATCCGTATTCTTTCCGATCGGTTCTTCGGCCAGTTTCAACCGGAAAGGAAAGCGCCACCGCTTTTAACCGGAGACGATCTGATTCGAGCTTTCGGGCTCGCCTCCTCTCCGCTGATTGGCTTGCTCCTCGACAGAATCGAAGAGGCTCGCCTGGCGCATGAAGTTTCAACACGGGGAGGCGCTCTTTCCCTGGCGGAAAAAATACTTTCCGAAGAACTTGACAATCCTCCTTCGTTTCAATAGTTAAGTTCTCTTTATTCTGATGAAAGGAGATTATCATGAAAATCTTGTTTTTCGGACCGAACGGAAGCGGCAAGGGAACTCAGGGAGCCATCCTGAAGCAGAAGTACAGCATTCCTCACATTGAGTCCGGAGCGATATTCCGCGAAAACATTCAAAAAGGAACCGAGCTCGGAGCAAAAGCCAAGGCGTATATCGACCGCGGAGATCTGGTGCCGGATGAGATCACGATACCGATGATCCTCAACCGTCTTAAAGCGGACGACTGTCGAAACGGGTGGCTCCTGGATGGTTTCCCCAGGAACAGAAATCAGGCGGAGAAACTGGATCAGGCGATGAAAGAAGCCGGCATCGGGCTGGATATCGTCGCCGAAATCATCCTCGATCGGGAAATCGCCAAGAAGAGGATCATGGGCCGCAGGCTCTGCGTCAGAGACAACAATCATCCGAACAACATCTTTATCGATGCCATCAAACCGGCAAACGGCAGATGCCGGGTCTGCGGCGCCGAGCTGAAGACCCGCTCCGACGATCAGGACGAAGCGGCCATCGATAAACGCCACAGCATCTATTACGATGACCGGGAAGGCACCCTGGCCGCCGCCTATTTCTTCAAAAAGTGCGGGGAAAAAGGAGATGTCCGGTATATCGAGTTGAACGGCAGCCCCGGTGTAAAAGAGGTGACTGCGGAACTGATCTCCAAATTGTAAAAGCCATTTTTTTCTTGCAAAGAACCCCGATTATGGTTATCTAGAGGAATTTGCATAGTCACGATTATACACTCGGCTTTTGAAGCGGGTGGAAAGAAGGGGGCGATAACAGGTTGAAGGCAATCGAAGTGCGGGTCGTCGATAACGACCTTGAAAAAGCCATGCGCGTTTTGAAGAAAAAGATTCAAAACGACGGACTTTTCAAGCGGTTGAAGCTCAAGAAGAGCTATGAAAAACCGAGCGAATATCGGCGTCGTAAACAACGGGAAGCATTGAGAAGAAAAAGAATTGCCGCAGCAAAAGCGCGTCGCTGATCCTGCGACAAACGTTTTTTAAAAAAAACCCGGCTTCGATGCCGGGTTTTTTATTGCAGGTCTCCGGGTCCCACCGGATGACCTCCGATCGGTTCAAATGGCAACTTATTCCGAATGTCTGAAATCCATGTACGGCTTGAGGCGGTTCGGGATCATCCTCGGTCTTTCAACCATCCGAAACATCTTGAAAGAATTGGGTAACCCCCAGAACCGGTTTGCAGCCGTACATGTCGCAGGAACAAACGGTAAGGGGTCGGTCGCCGCCACCCTGTCCGCGGTGCTGCAGGCAGCCGGCTATAAGGTCGGCCTTTTTACGTCTCCTCATCTTGTGCGGTTCAACGAGCGGATCTGTATCGACAACACCCCCATCTCCGACGCCCAGGTGGCAGAGGCCTGCGAGGCGGTCGGAAGCATTCCATTCGGGAAGCGGGAGCCGACTTTCTTCGAGTATTCCACTGCCATGGCCTTCCATACGTTTGCAAAAAACGGAGTGGACTGGGCCGTGGTGGAAACCGGCATGGGCGGAAGGCTGGATGCCACCAACGTCATCCGGCCGAAGGTTTCCATCATCACCAATATTTCCCTCGAACATCAACAATATCTGGGGAAAACCATCGCGCAAATCGCCGGGGAAAAAGGCGGCATCATCAAATCCGGGGTTCCCCTGGTTACCGGGGCGAGCCAGAAAGAAGCCTTTTCGGTGCTGAACGCCATTGCGGCCTCGAAATCGGCCCCCGTACTGCGCCATCGGGACGCCTTCCGGGTGCGGCGGCAGACGGGGGGCGGCTTCACCTATTATGGAGTGAATACGGTTCTACGGGACTTGAAAACGGCGCTTGCGGGAAACCATCAGATCGAAAACGCCGCCCTCGTGCTCGCCGCATGCGAGATCCTCGGCAATCATGCCGCGCGCCTTTCGGAAACCGATATTCGAAAAGGACTGCTGTCGGCCAAATGGCCCGGCAGGCTGCAGGCGGTCCGGAGTTCCCCTCTGGTGCTGCTGGACGGAGCCCATAACTCCGACGCCGCCCGCACTCTGAAACGATATATGACCGAGCGGCTGTCCGGGCGCAGCATCACGATGGTCATCGGTATTTTAATCGACAAGCCGTATCGGACCATGCTCAGGACCCTGCTTCCCGGATGCAGACGTGTGATTCTCACCCGGGCAAAGATCGATCGTGCCCTTCCACCGGAAACACTCTTTCCGGTTGCAAGAGAAATCGTACCCGATACCGGTTTGATCCCCAACGTTGCCGATGCCGTCGAATATGCGGTGAAAACAACTCTTCCAAAGGATGCGGTCGTCGTGGCAGGCTCGCTCTACGTCGTAGGGGAAGCGAAGGAGTATTTCGAAAACGAGAGTTGACATGTTCGGGTCGATTCATTAAGATCTGTTCGATGTGCGCCCGTGGCCCAGGGGATAGGGCGTCAGCCTCCGGAGCTGAAGATCGCTGGTTCGAGTCCAGCCGGGCGTACCAAAGAATTAACGATGAAAGATAGCCATCGCCTCTTTCTTTTAACCTCCACCGCCTTCCATCTTTTTTTTTCAGAATTTTCTAAAACCGGGTTGACAAATCCGTTCAAATGACAATTTTATCGGCGTCTCGGGTGTTCGCCAGCCTTTCCGTGGCCCGCGTGGGTAGACGCGGAAAGCAACGGCACTTTGGGATAGCGCCGAATGTTTTTCCCGAATGGCGGGGAATCGCCCTGCCGTTCGGGAATTTCGCGCTGAAACCGGTTCCCCCTCGATGTTCCTTCCATTGAATCGATCTTCGATTCTTCCAGGCATACAAAACCGAATGCCTCTTCGTACCTGCGATGCGCCTTTGAAATAGGGTTTAAACCCCATTGGGAGCGCCTCATGCCTATGCTACCTTTCCACTGTGCGACGAAAGGAAGGAGGTGAGCCATTCGGATGACAGGAAGAACCAATCCAAAAGAGCATGGGGAAGCCCGCAATCGCGTAAAAGAGGGCGAAGAAGAGCGACAGGAGAAAATCGAGGAATCCGGCGTCGAATCGCCCGAATCGACACCGAGAGCGCCAGGAGCCGGAAAGAGAAATGCACCACCGGGTTCCATGGGCGGACACGTCTGATCCGGACGATTCAATTGGGAATCCCGGTATGACCCGCATCACGGGAAAAGGAGGCGATCTCCTTTTCCCGCAAGTTCAATTCCCTACCGAAACCAAGCTTTCGATTTCCAATCGGTTCGAACTGCCAGCGCCAATCACTTTTTGGGGTCTGTTTTGCCTTCTCGTCATAAAAATTTACGGAATTGCGGGGATTGCGGCATTTTGCTATAGAGGGGAGGCTGATACCGGCGCATTGGCAATTCCAAGTTCCTGACCTTCCCACATGAAAGGAACCATTTCATGAACGACGATCGTGAGAACGAAAAGAGCCTCCTCCTTGCGACGATCGCAATTACCCTTTCGGCGATTGCATTCTTTCTGGCCATGGTGGCAAACATCCTTCAAACACCGATCATGGGGGTTCATCCGGAAGGGTTTTCAAGAGCGAGCACCAACATCGCATTGATCGTCATTGCAGTCGGGATCTGGTTCAAAGAATCGTAGGATCATCCGGTAGCGACGAATCGATGGAGTCATCGATGCACGCCCAGAAAACCCCGATCGCATACGCCGCCTCTGCCCGAAAGAAAAAGACTTGCCAAGGAGGAAAGCACCTGAATTTCTTCGGAATCGTTCCGGGGATTTCCGATTGACATCCGATCATCCGGTCGATATCATCGCTTTTTCGGGTGAAGGCGGAAAGCCTTCTGCGATCATTTCCATTTGTATTTCCTTATGAATAAAGGAACTTCCATGATACCAGCGGAAACGATTCTTGAAGCAGCCCGGGAGCTGAATGTTCAGGCGGCCATCGCAGTCCCGGAGGATGTGCATCGAAAAATCGAGCAGTTGAAGAAAGGAGAGAGCCAGCCGCTGTCTCTCTACGTGCTCGGGAAAATTCTTGAAAATTATGATGCGGCGATCGAAGACGGCCGCCCCATGTGCGCGGATACCGGCCTGCCGCGATATTACGTGAAGCTCGGAAACGAGGCGAAGATCGCGGGCGGCATGATCGCTCTGGAAAGAATGCTGCGGCAGGCGACCGCGGACGCCACCGCCGGCATTCCGCTGCGACCGAACCGGGTGCACCCTTTCTCCAGGAAAGATCACAACAACAACGTGGGAATGCACGCCCCGACCGTAGACTACAGCTTCGAACCGGAGGCGGACTGGCTGGACATCACGGTCGTTCACAAGGGAGGATTGTTCGGCGCCGATTACCGGATGCTTTTTCCCGCAGACGGCATCCCCGGGCTCAAGCGCTTCTTCCTCGATTCTCTATCGGAGTTTCTGCGGCGCGGAATGTCCTGCCAGCCGGCGGTCATCGGAATCGGCGTCGGCGGCACCAAGGACGTCTGCGTTCGTCTTTCGAAAGAGGCCGCCTGCCTGCGCATCGTCGGCGACCGGAATCCGGACCCTCAGCTTGCGTTTCTAGAGGAAGAGCTCATCGAACTCGGCGGGAAATCGGGGTTCGGCCCTATGGGATTTCCCGGGAATTCGGCGGTTCTGGACGTACACATCGAGGCGGCTTACGCCCACACCGGCGGCATGCCTGTCGGAATCCAGCATTTCTGTTATGCCCAAAGGCGAAAAACAGTAAGAATCATGCCCGACGGATCCCTTTCATACCGGAAGGATCCGAACTGGTTTACCCCATACTATCGGCGGGAAACGATCGAGTGAATGTCCATTAGAGGTTTCAGTGTTCAGTGTTCAGTGTTCAGTGTTCAGGTTTCAGGCACCCCGCCGCCGGACCGACACCTGAAACCTGACACCTGAAAGGAGAATAGCCCATGGCGAACCAGAAGGGTATCCGTGAGGTCGATCTGACGCTTCCACTCGATACGAAAGGGATTTCTTCCCTTGCGCTTGGAGATGCGGTCTATCTCAACGGAATCGTATTTACCGGTCGGGAAGGCGTCTACCACCGGATTTTCGAAAAAAATATCGAGCCGCCCATAGACATCCGGGCACTGGGGGGGGCGACCTTCCACTGCTCACCGGCCGTATCGGAGACTTCGCCCGGGGTGTACAATGTTCCTTCGGTGACCGCAACGGCAAGCTTTCGGTTTGCCAAGTATATGCCGGAGTTTTTGAGGCGTTATGGCATACGGATCGTTATCGGGAAAGCCGGGATGTCGCCGGAGATCTATAAGACAGCGTTTGTCCCGAACGGCACCATTTATCTGACCACCGTCGGGTACGGTCTCGGAGCGATCTACGGGAAAGGGATCCGGACGGTAAGGGATGTGGTATGGAAGGAAGAATTGGGGCTCGCACAGGCCATGTGGATTCTTGAGGTCGAACGGTTCGGCCCTTTTATGGTCGAAAGCAATCTTCAGGGAGAAAGCCTCTTTGAACGGGCCAATCGAGAAATCAATGACAAGTTTCTCTCACTCTATCAGGGGCTCCCGGAGCCGGCCTTGAAACGCCTGGGCGAGGTCTGCTCGCCGGATATCGAGATGGTCTAGCAGCCTGGGACAGGAGAAGAATGGAAGAAGGATAGAAGGATAGAAGGAAAAAGAGATAGAGGTAGAAATCAGAGGTCTGAAGTCTGAAGTCAGCAAAGACCAACGGGAAAGAGGGGAGGATGAGCACCGAGAAAGCGATCTGTCCGGGGTTCAAGGCAGCCGGAGTTGCCGCCGGGATCAAGAAAAACGGCAAAAAGGACCTGGGCCTTCTGTTTTCGGAAAGGCCCGCCGTAGCCGCTGCCGTCTTTACAAAGAACCGGGTAAAAGCCGCACCCGTACTTCTCGATGAGCGGCGGATCCGATCCGGAAGATGCCGGGCGATCATTGCCAACAGCGGCAACGCCAATTGCTGCACCGGCGAAAAAGGGTTGCAGGACGCCGCAGCCATGGCAAGGCATGCCGCCGAAAGACTCCGGATACCGGAAGAGGAGGTCCTTGCGGCCTCGACCGGGGTCATCGGTGCGCCTCTTCCGATCGAGAAGGTGGAGGCGGCCGTACCGGAGCTGGTGGAATCTCTTCGACCGGACGGCTTTTTCCAGCTTGCCGAGGCCGTCATGACGACCGACACGGTCCCGAAGGTCGTCTCCCGGAAGGGGAAGCTCGACGGCCGGGCGTTTACCGTCACCGGAGTCGCAAAAGGAGCGGGCATGATCCGTCCGGACATGGCCACAATGCTCTGCTTCGTTGCCACCGACATCGAATCGGATGCCGAAACGCTCTCGAGCGCCCTTTCCCGATCGACCGATCGATCCTTTAACCGGATTACCATCGACGGGGATACCAGCACAAACGATACGGTCATCGTATTGGCAAACGGAGCCTCCGGTGCGCGAATCGCGGGTGAAGCGGCGCAGACCGCATTTCAGTCCGTTCTGGATGAGGTGCTGTTTGAGCTGGCCAAGGCCGTGGTAAAAGACGGAGAGGGGGTAACCAAATTCGTGGAAGTGCGGGTAACGGGGGCGGCGGACGAGGCCGACGCCCGAAAAGTAGCCGACACGGTGGCTCATTCAAACCTTTTCAAGACTGCTCTGTTCGGAGAGGATGCCAATTGGGGGCGGATCCTGGCCGCTGCAGGCAGATCGGGGGTTCCGATCGATCCGGCCCTCATCGATGTCTCCTTCGACGGGGTGATGATGGTTGAAAACGGGGTCGGGTGCGGGGAGGCTGCAGAAGCCGGGGCCTCGGCCGTTCTGAAGGAGCCTGAGTTTACGGTCGCAATCGATCTCCATATGGGTTCTTCGTCCTATTCGATCTACACCTGCGACTTTTCCATCGACTACGTCAAAATCAATGCGGACTACAGGAGCTAAAGAGGCAAATCCGAATATCTAAATTCGAAATCCGAAACAATATCAAAATTCAAATGTCCAAAATTCAAAACCATCCGGGGCCGACGCTTCGGTTCTTCCGTTTTGGTCAGTGGCATTTTGTTCTTTCGAATTTGTCCTTCGACTTCGCTCAGGATGGTGAGCCGGTCGAACCATTTCGAATTTCGATATTCGAATTTCGGATTTCCGTGTTCCCCGGAAGCGGATCGATTGTGAAGCGTTATTCCCGAATTTATACTACCACATTTAGGGGCAGATCTTTCA
The DNA here is from genome assembly GCA_003599475.1 of Desulfobacteraceae bacterium. Next base: position 7,535 of record QZKK01000139.1, on the reverse strand, counting down.
GGACACGGTGATGCGCCTGCAAAAATTCCTCTCCGCGGCCGGTGTGTGCTCCCGGAGAGAAGGAGAAACCTATATCGTCAGCGGCAGGGTATCGGTCAACGGAATAACGGTAACGGAGCTCGGAACGAAAGTCGACCCGGAAAAAGACCGGATTACCGTAGACGGCGCTCCCGTTGCGGTGCAAAAAAAGCTTGTCTATATTGCGCTGAATAAACCCAGAGGGTACGTCACCACCTGCCGGCAGGGGGATGAGAAGATCGTTGTCGATCTTGTCCAGGTGCCCGAACGGGTTTACCCGGTGGGCCGGCTGGACAAGGATTCCACCGGCCTGCTGCTTCTTACAAACGATGGCCGAATCCATCATCGGCTCTCCCACCCTTCTTTCGATCATGAAAAGGAATACCTTGTCACCGTTGCGGACCCCATTCCGGACGGTGCTCTCCTGAAATTGGAAAAAGGGTTGCCCCTGATGGGCCGCAGGACGCGGGCGGCAAGGGTTACACGCCTCTCTCCAAGACAGTTCCGGATCGTGCTCATGGAAGGCAGAAACCGGCAGATCCGCCGGATGGTTCAAAAAGTCGGAACCCGGGTCACAGACCTGCATCGTACGAGAATCGCCAATATCCGGCTCGGAAGACTCTCCCCCGGGGCCTGGCGCCATCTTACCGGCGGAGAAAAGAATGAGCTCTTGAAATCACTCGGGGCCCCTCCCTTCTGAAGGTTGCGGATCGGCGATTCTCGATGATCGTTTGTGTGTTGGCGTTGACAGGAGCTCGCCGGATCGGGTAAAAGGAAGGAATCGGTCTTTCTCTACGGATTTCAAGCTTGAACACCTCATAACGGCTGAACTCCCGAATGCCATGGCAGAAGATTCGATCACAGGATACCGCCAAAGGAAAGGAACCGTTCAAGATGCTGGACACACTCAAGGGAAACTATTTTTTTGAAGATGGTCAGTTGCCGGTCGACCCGATATCCGGTAAAAAACCCGTTAAATTGAAGTACTGCGTAAACGGGCAGTGGTTGAAGTCAAGGACAGAAAAATACATGCCCTGTTACAACCCATCCACCGGTGCCGTGATCGCCTATGCTCCCCAGTGCACAAGCGATGAGATGGAAGCCGCGATCCATTCGGCCCGATCGGCTTTCCCGGGTTGGGCCGACACGCCTGTGAGCAAGCGGGTGCAGGTGCTCTATCGCATGAAACATCTTTTAGATAAAAACCTCGAAGAGTTGACCCACCTCCTGGCAAAGGAGCAGGGAAAGAAATGGGAAGAAGCCATGGGCGATATCCTGAAGGTCAGCGAAGTCGTGGAATTTGCCTGCGGCGCCCCCCACCTCATGAAGGGGGAGTCTTTGATGAACGTCTCCACCGGCTATGATACGGTTTTATATCGTCACCCTGTCGGGGTTTTCGCCGGAATTGCGCCCTGGAACTTTCCGGCCATGATCCCCCACGGATGGATGACCCCCATCTGCATTGCCACAGGCAACTGCATGATTCTGAAGGCAGCAAGCTTCGTCCCGCAATCCTCCTTCCGCCTGATGGAACTGTGGCAGGAAGCCGGCATTCCGGACGGTGTAATCAACGTGATCACCGCGGGCCGCAACGAAGCCGAACTCCTGTTGCGCCACCCGGAAGTCAACGGGATCACCTTTGTCGGTTCCACCAAAATCGGCAAGCACATCTACGAGACGGCCGCTGCAAACGGCAAACGGGTCCAGGCGCTGTGCGAAGCCAAAAACCATGCCCTGGTTCTTCGCGACTGCAAGGTCGAACGGACCGCTCGGGGAATCATCAACGCCTTCTGCGGATGTGCCGGCGAACGCTGCATGGCGCTTCCAACCATCGTGGTGGAAAACGCCGTTGCTGATGAGCTGATCGGCTATCTGAAAGAATTTGCGGCCGAGCTGAAATTGGGGCCTGCCTACGACAAGGCGACCGGCATGGGTCCTGTGGTCAATCGAGGCCACATGGATTTCGTGCTCAACTGGATTCAGACCGGAGTCGAGGAGAAGGCCGAGCTCATCGTAGACGGCCGCAACCCCGAAGTTCCGAAAGGCTGCGAGAAGGGCTTTTTCATCGGACCCACCATCTTTGACCATGTCACCGAAGAGATGACCGTAGGGCGGGAAGAGATCTTCGGACCGGTCCTCATCATCAAGCGCGTCGGCGGATTCGAGCAGGGCGTTCGCCTGATGAACGCCAGCCGTTTCGGAAACGGATCGGTGATCTATACCCAAAACGGCTACTACGCAAGGGAATTTTCAAAGCGGACCGATGCCGGCATGGTCGGCATCAATGTGGGAATCCCCGTTCCTTTGGGGATCTTCGGGTTTACCGGTCACAAGCAGTCCTTTTTCGGCGACCTGCACGTGATGGGCCGAGATGGATTCGCCTTTTACACCGAAACAAAATGCGTCACCAATACCTGGTTCCCCGAGGGGCGGGAGGAGAAGTCCAAGGTGGACACCTGGGACGGGACCATCACCTCCATGCCCAAAGCCGATTGAGTAAAAAGCCGGGCCTGGAAAGGCCCGGCTCAAATCTAAAATCTAAAATCTAAAATGGTTACCGGATCCTTCCCGTAAGCAGATGCAATCGGATCCCCCCGTGCTGCAGGCGGAACCGGCGGCTATCCGGAGGGCTTTCTTTTAATGCCTCTTCGGGCGCCATCAGCGCAAAAGACCATCCGCGATAGGATTTTTTCAGCTTCTCAAAGATATCGGTCACCAGGCCCCCGCTCTCACTGCGACTGCCGATCCTCCGTCCATAAGGCGGATTGAGGATGACCAGCCCGGTTCGATCCGTGAAATCCCCCGGCGAAAAGTCGAAAAAATCCCTCCCGCAAACCGAAACCGCATCGGAGAGATCGTTGCGCTCGACACACCCGGCGAGCCGTGCGACTGCGGCTTGGTCCTTATCGGAGGCAAAAATCGAGGGCTGCTGGAGACGCCGGATCCCGCTTTCCGCCGCCCTTTTCAAATAGGTCCACTGCCTCGACCGGAAGGCCGGCCAGCCCATGAAGGAAAACTGCCGGAAATATCCGGGCGGCAAGCCCTTTACCTCCATGGCGGCTTCCAGCGAAAAAGTCCCCGAACCGCACATCGGATCGATCAGGGCCATCTCCGGCCGATACCCGGCCCATTTCAGCACGGCGGCGGCAAGGGTCTCCCGGATCGGGGCTGCGGCCGGATAGTCTTTGATCCCCCGTTTGTGAAGGTGGGCTCCGCTGCCGTCGAGCGAAAGCGCCACCCGATCGTCTTCGACCCTCACGAACAGAGTTTGTTTGAAAGAAGCGGCATCCGGCTCTCCGCTGGAAACCCCTGCGGATGCGAGCCGCTCTCCGATCGCCCTCTGTGCGTATCCGGAGACGGCATCCGAATGGAAGAGGCGGCTGTGCCGCGCGGTCGTCCGGACGCTTAACGGAGAGTCCGCGAAAAGATACAATTCCCACGGGATGCGCGAAAAGTTTCGTTCGAGACGACGAAAGTTTGTCGCTTGAAAGCTTTTCAGCCTCAGAAGGATCCGGTTTGCATACCGCAGGTGAAGGCTTCCGGCATAGAGGTCAGCCAGCCGGCCGGTAAATTCCACGCCTCCGGAAACGGCTTCCAATTTTACGCTCGGATCGAGCAGACGGGCAAGCTCATCGAAACAGAGATTTTCCAGCCCGGGAGGAACCGGAACGAAAAAGGCGTGGGGAGGGCCGATCACGAGGCGTTTGACCCGCTTGAAGAAAGCGGTATCGGTCGAAGTCGTCATCAGGGGTGTCCTGCATTCGGATGCGATCCCGATTGAATCAGAACGACCGAGGCGATCACCAGAATTGCTCCCAGAAGTTGAAGGGGTTCCATGGATTCGCCCAGGAAAATGAAAGAAACCAGGCCGGCGGTAATCGGCTCAAGCGTTGCGGCAATGCTCGCATGGGTGGCCCGGATCCGCCGGATGGCCTCGAAATAAAGCCCGAAGGGCAATATGGTGCCCAGCAGGGCGATATATAGAATGAGACCCCATTGAACGGGAGAATAGGTTTTGGTGAATGCCCCGAAAGGAGCCTGCAGCAGATTCCAGACGATCGCAGCGAAGAATACCGCGTAAAAAAGAACGGTCCACGGATGGTATCTTCGCATCCCATACTCGCCCTGGATCGAATACCATGCAAACGATACCGCGGCGCCCAGTCCTCCCAGGATTCCCATTACGTTCATCTCGAAAAGGTTCAGATTGTATGCGCCGACAACCAGATAACAGCCGGAGGTCGCTCCGGCCAGGGCGATCACTGTGGTCGTCCGCAGTTTCTCGCGGGCGACGGCCACGGAATAGAGGGCAATCAGGCTGGGTGCCAGATACTGGAGCAGGATGGCGGCCGCCACATTGATTCTGCTGATGGCAAAGAGATAGGCGAACTGGACGGCGGCCATCGCAGCGGCACCGAGGATTGCAAAATATGGGAGATCGATCGGGTCGATTTTCAACAGCTTCGGATTCCAGATCGACAAGCCGATCAACAGAGCACCGGCTGCAATGCTGATACGAAGTTGAACCAGTTGCATGGGAGAGACTCCCGAAAGAAAGAGAAACTTGCTGGATGCCCCTGAAACCGCCCACAGGACGGCTGCCGTAATCACGTATAGATACCCGCTGCGCGGCGACAATCGGATCCTCCTCCCGGTAGTTTCTCTAAACTTTCAACGGCAAGTGTGATATCTATACAAAAAATCGACTGATAGATCAATTGTGTGGAACGGAGATGATATATTGGAGGTGCCTCTACTGCCCATGCAGCGCGTGATCGTCCGGAAGGCCGACTACGAGCTCTCGATGCTTCGTTCGGTTCTCTTCGAAACGATCGATTCCCTGACGGATCCGCCTGTCGAACCGGGTTCAAGGGTTTTGATCAAACCGAATCTGCTCATTCCTGCAAAACCGGATAGGGGTATCGTCACCCACCCGCTGGTGGTTAAAGCGGTCGCCGAATATTTCATCGCTCGGGGAGCCTCGGTGACGATTCAGGACAGCCCTGCCGTCGGCTCTTTCGAAAGAGTGCTCAAAGAGAGCCGGTATACGGAAATTTTGGGCGACCTGCCCGTCAAGATGGCTCCTTTTGCGGAATCCGTTCGGGTTAATATCGGAGATCCTTTCGGGGCTGTCGATATTGCCCGGGATGCAATCGAAGCGGACCGGGTGATCAATATCGCCAAATTGAAAACCCACTCCCAGATGCTGCTCACGCTGGGGGTGAAAAATACATTCGGCTGCATCGTCGGTTATCGAAAACCGGAATGGCACTTCCGTTCCGGGGTCGATCGATTCCTGTTTGCGAAGCTTTTGACCCAAATTCATCGGGCGGTCCGCCCTGCTTTGACCATCGTTGACGGAATTCTGGCCCTCGAAGGGCAGGGTCCGGGAAAGAGAGGGACCCCGCGGAAAATCGGTGCGATTTATGCGGGCATTCATGCCCCCGCCGTCGATGCGGCAATCTGCAAGACCCTCGGGATCGATCCGAACCTGCTTCCCACGCACCTTGCCGCAAAGTCCCTGGGGCTGATCGATGACCCGGTCAGGATCGATGGAGATATTCCGGCGGTCCGAGGCCTCCGCCTGCCCGTGCTGGCACCCCTGACCTTCGGGCCGAAACGGTTCCATGGTTTCATCCGCAAACATCTGCTGCAGCGTCCGGCACTCGATAGGGACATCTGCAGGCGGTGCGGTGAATGTTGGAAGTACTGTCCGGCGAAGGCCATCGCCCCGAAAACGGAAGCGCCCTCGTTCGATTACGGAAAATGCATCCGCTGCTACTGCTGCATCGAAGTCTGTCCGCACGGAGCGCTTCATGCAAAAGAGACGGTACCCGGACGGCTGATCCGGAAACTGCCCGTATTCAACAGGTAAATCGAGGCCGCCGCCGGGCAATTCTCGAATTGACATCTGTTCAGCCTTTGGGTATTTACTTCTAAAATCAAACAGCATCTGAATCTTGGAGGAATCATGGCATCAGTCAACAAAGTAATCCTGATCGGTAACCTTGGCAGGGACCCGGAAGTCCGCTACACTGCGGATGGAACCGCCGTTGCCAATTTCAGCATTGCGACCAGCTTTGCCTGGAACGACAAGGCGACCGGTGAAAAGAAAGAAACCACCGAGTGGCACCGCATCGTGGCCTTCGGAAAGCTCGGTGAGCGATGCGGAGAGTATCTTGCCAAGGGGAAGCAGGTTTACGTGGAAGGCCGCCTCCAGACGCGATCTTGGGAAAAGGACGGCGTCACCCGCTACAGCACTGAAATCGTCGCAACCGATGTTCGCTTTCTCGGTTCCCGGGAAGGTTCCGGTCAGTCCCGCCCCGCTTACGGTAACCATCCGGAAACCACACCATCGCCTGCCCCAGGCTATTCTGAGCCCCCGGAAGACGACGATATTCCCTTCTGAGAAGGGAAAAAGCGCAGATCCCGGCGGGTTCTATGCCTGCACGCTGCACCCGGTGAAGACCACGGTCGCGGCCGCGGTTATGGCCACGATTATGGATTGATGATCGCTGTTCTGAAGTGCGGAGGGGTATCCGATCGAATTGGGGGAGTCGTTTGCTTTCGCGAGCTCCTCTCCCGCCGGAACTATTTTAAAAGCGGACGGAACTCCGGCAGGGATTCAGGATTCGTGCTTCTCCTCGATCTTTTCGGGTTGTTTTTCCTTCTTTTCGACTTCTGCGGTAGCGCCCTTGAAGTTTTTTATCGCCTTGCCCATTCCTGAACCGATTTCCGGCAATTTTCCGGCGCCAAATATAATCAGGATGATCACCAGGATGATGATCAGCTCCGGCATTCCTATTCCAAACATGGTTTCCTCCTATTCATCGGGGGGTGTTTGTCGCATTTCTTTTAAAAGCCTCAAAAAGGCCTTTGATTTCGTATATCGATCGATGGATCCCTGGTAGTCGATCCACTTTTGCCAGATGTCCAGCCACTCCTCGTTGTGCCAGTAGCAGTCCGGATCTTCCTGACCCTTCAGCCGATCGACATATGCCGTGTATTCTTCGGCACAGCTTGTGCAAAAGCGGTAGGGGATTCTGATGCCTTCGGCATCTTTTTCCACTCCGCTCCGATCCGAGTCGATCGAAGTGCCGCATTTCTCGCATTTGATCGAGCAGTGCGTGCACTGAAATACTCTTCGAATCGCCTGAAGCTTTCGTTGACGGACCTGCTCGTTTTTTTTCTCCTTGGCGATCTGGAGTTTGCCGTTGAGTGAAATGATCTCGGCCACGAGATGCCCTCGCAATGAATCTTATAAGGATCGGCGCTTTGGGGGCTCCCTTCGAACTCAAAGGGCTCGGCCCGTCTGAATCAATGACGATAGACTATACCATCGGAGGGTTGAAGTGTCAATGTTGATTCCGTCCACGGGGCATGGTAAGAATCCTGAGAATTCGCATTGTTTTCCTAAAGGAGGCGTATGGGGGTGCAACCTTTTCAGCCCCGGGGGCGCGCGGTTCTCATCGGCAGTCTCCCCTTGAGGGATCATCGCAAAGCATTCGATCTGGTCA
>QZKK01000062.1 GCA_003599475.1 Desulfobacteraceae bacterium | reverse complement strand
GGACTTGATCCGGCATCCAGAACCTGTTGAAATAACTGGATTCCGGCTTTCGCCGGAATGACAAAAAGGGTCAATTCTCGACTTTTTACGAGACCGTCAGTCTTGTTGTTTGAAATTTGATGCTTGGAATTTGTGATTTTCTTCCCTTCCTGACTTCCGGCTTCTGATCTCCGACTTCTACGTTCTATAGAACTCCCGGATCTTTTCGACCACGTAGTGCTGCTGTTCTTCGGCGAGCTCCGGGTATATCGGAAGGGCCAGTGTGCGTCCGGCGGCATCCTCGGCTGCCGGGAAGTCGCCTTTCTTATAGCCAAGATCGGCAAAACACTCCTGAAGATGAAGGGGAACAGGATAGTAGACTTCTGTGCCGATGCCGGCCTCCCGGAGCGCAGACTGCAGTTTGTCTCTTTTCTCGGGCACACGGATGACAAACTGGTTGAAGATGTGCCGTTCCTCCTTTTCGACCGGGAGCACGATTCTTCCGGCAAGCCCCGCTTCCGCAAAAAGGCTCCGGTAAAGCTGCGCGTTCTTCCGGCGCGCCTCCGTCCATCCGTCGAGATACTTCAATTTCACCGATACGATGGCTGCCTGAAGCGCATCCAGGCGGAAGTTGCCCCCGACGCGCTGATGATAGTATTTCGGCTGGGAGCCGTGGGCCCTCAGGATCCGGAGTTTTTCACAGAGATCCTCCGATCGGCAGGTGACCATTCCCCCGTCTCCGAAAGCCCCGAGATTCTTCGAGGGAAAAAAGGAAAAGCAGCCGAACGATCCGATCGATCCGGCCCGCCGGCCCCTGTAGACCGATCCGATGGCCTGGGCGGCATCTTCAATCATAATCAGGCCATATCGATCGGAAAGCGCCATCAGAGGATCCATATCCGCACATTGGCCGTACAGGTGCACCGGGATCATCGCCTTGAGCCGTTTTCGATCCGCGCGGTCCATCGACTTTAAGACCTCTGCAGCGCTTTCCGGTGAGATGTTGCAGGTAGCCGGGTCGATATCCGCAAAAAGCGTCCTTGCTCCCATCCTGGCAACAGCGCCCGCAGTGGCAAAGAAGCTGTAAGGGGTCGTCAGCACGAGATCCCCGGCTCCGACGCCTGCAGCCATCAGCGCAATCAGCAGCGCATCGGTTCCCGAAGAAACCCCGACGGCAAAGGGGCAGTCCGAATACCGGGCGATTTCTTTTTCCAGCGCCTCCACGCGCGGCCCCAGAATGAAGTACTGGCTTTCGAAGACCTCTTCGGCGGCCTTCAGGATTTCCGGTTTGATCGTCTGATACTGTGCTTTCAGGTCGAGAAGCGGCACTTTCATGTAAATCTCCAAAGTTAAATCACAAATCCCAAGCACCAAGGGGGAGAAAATCACAAATCCCAAGCACCAAATTCCAAACAATATTCAATAAGACAAAATTCCAATAATCAAACAAAATTCAAGAAAAAAGCGAATACTCCATGAAGAAAATCACAAATCCCAAGCACCAAATTCCAAACAATATTCAATATTCAAATTCCAATAAGAAAAATAGCCGCTGATTTCCGCAGATTATCTAATCTTCTAATCTTCTGGCTCTTCCCGCCCTCATTTGAATATTTCTTCATTTGATTGTTTGGTCTTATTGTTTGGAATTTGGTGCTTGGAGCTTGGAATTTTCTTCCTCATTATCCTGAAATCGTGATCCGGATGAAGGTGAAGGCTTCCCTTCCGGTGCTTGCGATGACCGCTTTTTGCCCGGGCGGAATCCGGATGAGATCCCCTTTTTGAAGAGGCGCTGCCCGGCCTGCCTCCATTCGATTGCCGTTGCCGCCTGAAACGATGGCGACCCGGGTCGACTCCTGGTTTCCGTCTTCAAAGGTCTTCCCCGGATAGATCCGGATGCGTTCGACCTTCGATTCGCCGACAGCATCCAGGATCGTTTGGGTCCCCCAGGGAAAATAGGCGGTCCGGTGGGTCTTGAACTCCTCTCTTCCGCGGGCCTTCAGATCGCTTACGATCTCTTTGACGTCCCGGCTGTTTTCCAGATCCGACACAAAGACCGAATCCGGCGTTTCGACCACCACCAGGTTCCGGATGCGGTTGGTTGCAATCAGCCGATCCGTTCCGAGGATGAAGCAGTTTCGGGTATCCTTTGCGATCACGTCTCCGTCGATGACGTTTTCCCCCCCATCTTTTGGAAGAAAGTCGTAGAGCGACTTCCAGGAGCCGATGTCGCTCCATCCGAAGTCTGACGGAAGCACCGCTCCCTTTTCCGTTTTCTCCATGATGGCATAGTCGATGGAGATGTCCGGAAGCGACCGGTATTCCTTCGCCGCCACCTCCCCGCGCTGTGTCATCTCCTTCATCGATTGCAGCAGTCCGGGCGCCCACCGCCGGTATTCTTCGACAAGAACCGAGCCCCTGAAGGCGAACATGCCGCTGTTCCAGAAAAAGTTGCCGGCTGCGATGTAGGATTCGGCGGTCTTTCTGTCCGGCTTCTCGACAAAGCGCCGGATGGAAAGCGCCCCCTCTTCCAGCCTTTCGGCCCCTTCGATGTAGCCGTAGCCGGTCTCGGGGTAATCGGGTTGGATGCCGAAGGTCACGATCCGTCCGCGCTCGGCCAGCCTCATTGCCGAGGCGATTTTTTGATGGAAAATTTCCGTGCTGCGGATCACGTGATCGGCCGGAAACACAAAGATTACGGCATCGTCTTCGGTTTTCAGGAGATGCAGGACCGCAAGCAGAACGGCCGGTGCCGTATTTCGACCGCAGGGCTCGCAGATTACCTTCCCCTCCGGATGGAGGCCGATTTCGGAGATGTGCCGGGTGATTTCGTGGAAGTGCTCTTCTCCGCAGACGATCCGCACATTCTCGGGATCGAGCGCCGGAGACAACCGCTTGATGGTGCTCTGGACCAGAGAGTCCTTTCCGATGAAGTTTACGAGCTGCTTCGGGAAGCGTTCCCTGGAAACCGGCCACATCCGGGTGCCGGTCCCTCCGGCCAGCAAAACGGCATATGTTCTGTTCACTTTCCTAAAGCTCCTCTTCACGCCGGGTGCACGGCATCCATGCACACGGTCTGGACGGCATTGTATCCGAGAATCCCGTTTACTTCCCGAATCAGCGCAGGGCTTGCCTTCAGAGCCAGAGACGCCGGAAGCTCGATGACGGTTTCGGTCTTTTCAGGAATCTGAAGGAAGACAAAGGTGCGGCAGGACCCTGGATTCCTCCTGAAGACATCGTATATCCGCCTTAAGCATTCCTTTTCCGTTCGCGTCACATCCAGCTTCAGGTGAACGGCCGCCGTCCAAGTCTCTTCGGCTTTGTCGATCGGGATCACGGTTTCGCCCAGCAGTTTGACGGCATTTTCATCCCGCTGCACCTCCCCTTGAACCAGGATGGGAGTATCTTCGAGAAGAACGTTTGCAGCATTGGCATAGACGGAGGGAAAAAGGGTCAGCTCGACGACCCCCTGAAGATCTTCGATGGTCAGAAAGGCCATCGGCTCCCCCTTCCGGGTCAGGATGGTCTTGATATCGAGCACGATCCCGCCGATTCGCACCGTCTTTCCATCCTCCATTTCCTTTATCGACAGCGTATCCGCATTGGTGAACTTCTGCAGCAGATCGTTATAGCGATCCAGAGGATGCCCGGAGATAAAGAAGCCGAGCGACTCCTTCTCCAAGGAGAGCCGCTGCTTGTCCTCCCATTCCGCGATTCCCGGAAGCACGGGCATGTTGATCGAAGGCTTTTCTTTGGTCCCCATATTGAAAAGCCCCCTCTGAGGATCCATCTTTTCCCGCTGAAGCGTCTGCCCGTATTCCAGGGCCTCCTCCAGAGCGGCCGCCATCTGAGAACGGAAGGCACCCGTGGCATCGAAAGCGCCGCAACGGATCAGGCTCTCCAGGACCCGCTTGTTGACCTTTCGAAGATCCACCCGTTCACAGAAGTCAAACAGCGAGAGGAAAATCCCCTCTTTTCGAACCTCAAGAATCGAGTCGATCGCCGCTTCGCCGACGTTTTTGACCGCCATCAGGCCGAAGCGGATCGATTTGCCGGAGACGGTGAATTCCTTGTCGCTTCCGTTGATGTCCGGGGGGAGCACCGGTATGTCGTGCCGCCGGCATTCCGCGATATATTTCACCACCCCGTCTGTCGACTGCATTTCACTGGTCAGAAGCGCAGCCATGAACTCCACCGGATAATGGGACTTCAGGTAGGCGGTCTGAAATGCGATCAGCGCGTAGGCCGCGCTGTGGGACTTGTTGAATCCGTAGCCTCCGAATTTCTCCATCAGATCGAAAAGCTGGCTGGCAACCTCCGAAGGGACCCCGTTTTCCACGGCCCCCTTCATGAACCGCTCCCTGTGCCTGGCCATTTCCGAGGTGATCTTTTTCCCCATGGCCTTGCGAAGTCCGTCTGCCTCGGCCATGGTGTAGCTGGCCAGAACACTGGCGATTTTCATCACCTGTTCCTGATAGACGATAACCCCGTAAGTCTCCTTCAGGATCGGCTCAAGCTGCGTGACCAGGTACTGCACCTGTTTCTTGCCATGCTTCCGGTCCACATAGTCGTCGATCATCCCGCTTTCCATCGGACCCGGCCGATAGAGGGCAAGAAGCGCGATGATATCTTCGAAACAGGCCGGGTTCAAGCGGACCAATAGATCCCTCATGCCCGCACTTTCAAGCTGAAAAACACCCGTGGAGTCGCCGGCTGAAAGCAGGCGGTAGGTGTCGGAATCGCCCAAGTCGAGATCCGAAAGATCCGGCCTCTCTCCAGTGCGCTTTTCGATAAGTTTGAGCGTATTCTCGATGACCGTGAGGTTCCGCAGGCCCAGAAAGTCGAATTTCACCAACCCGATTTTCTCCACCCACTTCATGTCGAACTGGGTCACCACTTCGCCCCGTTTACCCCTGTAGAGCGGCAGGTACTCGATCAGCGGCTTGTCGGAGATGACCACTCCGGCCGCATGGGTGGAAGCATGCCTGGGAAGCCCCTCCAAAACCCGGCTGATGCCGATGAGCTCTTTTACCTCGGGCTGCTTCTCGGCCATCTCAAGGATCCGGGGTTCTTTCTTGAGTGCATCTTCCAGCGTGATGTTGAGCACATCGGGAACCATTTTGGCGATGGCGTCCACCTGGCGCAGCGGGATGTCGAGCGCGCGGCCCACATCCCGGATGACCGCACGCGACTTGAGCTTTCCGAAGGTGATGATCTGGGCCACGTACTCCCCGCCTCCGTACCGGTCCACCACGTGCTTGAAGACCGCGTCCCTGCCGTTGATGCAGAAATCGACGTCGATATCGGGCATGCTGATCCGGTCCGGGTTCAGGAAGCGTTCGAAGAGCAGCCCGTGTTCGATCGGATCCAGATCGGTAATCCCCAGCGAATAGGCCACGAGGCTCCCTGCGGCCGAACCGCGCCCGGGGCCTACCGGAATCCTGTTTTCCTTGGCAAAACGGATGAAGTCGGAGACGATGAGGAAGTACCCGGCAAACCCCATGGAATGGATCACCGAAATCTCGTAGTCGAGCCGCTTCCGGTAGAGCTCCGGGTCGACATCCGGGTGCTTTGCGGCAATCTTTGCCATCACCTTCCCGAAACCGGCCCTTGCGCTCTCTTCGAAAACCGCCTCGACGTTCTCGCCGGTTCCGGTCTTGAACTGGGGGAAATGGTAGGTCTTGAAATCGAATTCGACCTGGCAGCGGGCGCCGACGGCTGCGGCATTTTCCAGCGATTCGGGGCAGTACGCGAAATCGCGCGCCATCTCTTCCGGTGATTTGAAATAGAGCTGGTCGGTTCGAAACTTCAGCCGATCCGAATCCTGGACGGTCTTTCCGGTCTGGATGCAGAGCAAAACGTCGTGGGCGCGGACATGTTCTTTTTCCAGGTAATGGCAGTCGTTTGTGGCCACAACCGGAATCGAAAGCCGCTTCCCAAGGTCTAACAGCACGCGGTTGACCTTCTCCTGCACATCGATTCCGTTGTTCTGGATTTCCAGGTAGAAGTTGCCCTCTCCGAAAAGCTGTGCGTAGAACCGGGCGGCCTCTTCCGCCAGATCGATTCTGTTTTCCTGGATGCGCATCGGGATCTCCCCGTGCAGGCAGGCGCTCATTGCGATCAGACCGGAATGATGGGCGGCAAGCGCCTCCTTGTCGACCCGCGGCTTGTAGTAGAAGCCTTCCAGGTGGGCGATGCTCACCAGGTGGCAGAGGTTTCTGTAGCCTTCGTGGTTTTCGGCCAAGAGGACCAGGTGGGAGAGTCCCTTGTGGTCTGCGGCCGTCTTGTCGGTGAGGCGGCGCGGGGCGATATAGCATTCGCAGCCGATGATCGGCTTGATCCCCGCCCGGGTCGCTTTTTCGTAAAATTCAACCGTGCCGAACATGGTCCCGTGATCGGTCACGGCCACCGAATCCATCCCGAATTTTTGAACCTGTCCGAGCAGCGGATCCAGTCGAATGGCCCCGTCGAGGAGACTGTACATGGTATGGACGTGCAGGTGGACGAAGCGAGCCATGCGAGCTATGTTCCAAATTCAAGGTTCAGGGACATGAAATCCCAAGTACGCAAGCATCAAAAGAGCAAATCACAAGCTTCAAGCATCAAATTCCAAACAATATTCAATATTCAAATTCCAATATTCAAACTTAAGTACAAGATGATTTCTGGAGGATTGTATTGAAAATTTTTACCAACTCCAATGCTTCATTTTTCAGCGCGACTCTCTCTTGTTCGAGCAGGCTGTCGTTTTCCGGATCGATCAGTGTCAACCAGTACTCCGATTCTTTGGCTTCCTTGCGGCAAATCTTGATTCTCATGGCAAAATCTTTTTTACTGAGAGCTTCGTTTGCCTCACGGTAGTTCGCTCCGACGGAGCCTGAGGATTTAATAAGCTGCCTTTCGTCCTCGATATTGGCGATTGTCTGCTTGAGCCTCTTAATGAACTGCCTTACTCGCTTTGCAAAGACAATCGTTCTTTCGTTTAAATCATAAATTGTAATTTTCGATTCTTCCTTATTCTATTTTCTTTCCTATTTGAATATTTCTTCGTTTGATTATTTTGTCTTATTGTTTGGAATTTGATGCTTGGAGCTTGGAATTTTCTTCCCCTCTAATCCAGCCGATAATTCGGTGCCTCCTTGGTGATGATGACGTCGTGGACGTGGCTTTCCCTGAGACCGGAGGCGGTAATCTTGATGAACCGGGCCTTCTGACGGAGCTCCTCGATGGTTCGGCTTCCGACGTAGCCCATGCCCGCCTTGAGGCCGCCCACGAGCTGGTGGATGTTCCCCGAAAGCGTCCCCCGGTAGGGAACCCGCCCCACGATCCCTTCGGGGACCAGTTTGTCTTCCGGCGTGTTCTCGCCATGATAGTAGCGGTCCCTGCTCCCCTCTTTCATGGCTTCGATCGATCCCATTCCGCGGTAGACTTTGTAGCTTCTCCCCTGATAGATGATGGTCTCTCCGGGGCTTTCCTCGGTTCCGGCGAAAAGGCCTCCGATCATCACCACATGCGCGCCGGCTCCGATGGCTTTGGTGATATCCCCCGAGAACTTGATGCCTCCGTCTGCAACCAATGGAATGTCTGTCTTGTTTGCAATGTGCCGGCAGTTCATGATGGCGGTGATCTGGGGGACACCGACGCCGGCCACGATGCGGGTGGTGCAGATGGAGCCAGGCCCGATTCCGATTTTTACCGCGTCGACACCTGCCTTGATCAAGGCGGCCGCCCCTTCCTCGGTAGCCACGTTGCCCGCGATCAGCTCGATTTTCGGGAAGCTTGATTTCAGCGCCTCCACGGCCCGCAGCACATTCTGCGAGTGGCCGTGCGAAGTGTCTACGACGATCACGTCGGCACCGGCTTTGAGCAGCGATTCGGCACGCTCCAACATATCCGCCCCCACCCCCACGGCGGCTCCCACTCTGAGCCTTCCCATGGCATCCTTGCAGGCATTCGGATATTTCTTGATCTTTTCGATGTCTTTGATCGTGACCAGCCCCTTGAGCCTCCCTTTAAAATCGACCACCAGCAGCTTTTCGATGCGGTGCTGGTGAAGGAGTTTTTTCGAATCTTCCAGCGTGATCCCTTCGGGGACGGTAACCAGGTTTTCCTTGGTCATCACGTCGGCAACCTTTTTTTCGAGATCCGTCTCGAACCGCAGATCTCGGTTGGTGATGATCCCCACGAGCTGATCTCCTCTGGTGACCGGCACGCCCGAGATCCGATACTTTTCCATCAACGCCAGCACTTCCCGCACCGGCCGGTCCGGATGAATGGTGACCGGATCGATGATCATGCCGCTTTCAGATTTTTTAACCTGGTCGACTTCCAGGGACTGGCTCCGGATGTCCATATTCCGGTGGATAAACCCCATCCCGCCTTCCCTGGCCATGCTGATGGACGTTCTGGCTTCCGTAACGGTATCCATGGCGGCGCTGACGATGGGGATGCTCAGGGTGATGTTCCTGGTAAGACGAGTGCGGACGTCGACCTCTCTGGGCAGCGTGCTCGAGTGGTTCGGCAGCAGCAGGACGTCGTCAAAAGAATACGCTTCTTCGAGCGAAAAATGTTCCATTGGTCCTCCAAAATGAAAAATTTCCTAACAAAGGGAAATCGAACCATAGATAACAAAAGGCCGGAACTTTCGCAACGGTTTATTCGGGAGAGAAGTCAGACGACAGATGACGGACGACGGACGACAGCATAAGAGCCAGAGGTCGGAGGTCTGAGGTCAGCGCAGAACCTGATGACGGGACGTCAAGTTTGGAAATCAGGGAAGAAAATCACAAATTCCAAGCATCAAATTCCAAACAATAAGACAAAATAATCAAATAAAGAAATATTCAAACAAATCAAGCAAAAGCAACGTGCAACGGTTTCAACGACTTCAACCTGCAACGAATTTAACGTGTAACGATTTCAACGATTTGAACGTGCAACGATCAAGGCCCCTTGACAACAAGCACCGGGGCGCGCATATGATAACGGTATAGGGAAGAGGGAGAGACGCGGAGAGAAGCCAGACGACAGATGACGGACGACAGCCAAAGACAGAAGCCAGAAGTCGGAAGTCAGCGTAGAACCTGGTGACGGGACGTCAAGTTTGGTTACCAGAGAAGAAAATCACAAATTCCAAGCATCAAATTCCAAACAATAAGACAAAATAATCAAATAAAGAAATATTCAAACAAATCAAGCAAAAACAACGGGTAACGATTTCAACGTGTAACGATTTCAACGTGCAACGACTTCAACGTGCAACGATTTCAACGATTTGAACGTTTCAACGTTTTCAACGATTTCAACGTTTTCAACGATTTCAACGTTTTTAAAGGCCGGTCATGCTGCTGAAGATCAATCCGATCAATCCGCAGGAACGTCTGATTGCAAAAATTGCGGACATTTTAAAGGAGGGGGGTGTCATCGTCTATCCTACGGATACCTTTTACGGGATCGGCTGTGACATCATGAACAAGAAGGCGATCGAAAGGGTCTATCAGCTTAAGCAGCGCAACCGGAGCAAGCCGTTCACCTTCATATGCTCCGGGCTGACCCACATCAGCCTCTATGCCAAGGTTTCAAACTACGCCTACAAAACCATGAAACGGCTTCTGCCAGGCCCCTATACGTTTATCCTGGAAGGATCGAGACTGGTACCGAAGATCATGCTCACAAAGCGCAAGTCCGCAGGCATCCGGGTTCCGGATCACAACATCTGCCTTGCCCTGGTGGAAGCCCTGGGCCACCCGATCCTTTCCACTTCCGCATCCCTTCCGGACGGAACCGTCTTCTTCGACCCCTCTCTGATCCACGATGAATTCGGCAATCGGCTGGAGGCGGTCATCGACGGAGGACCCGTTCCCGGAGAACCGTCTTCGATCATTTCGCTGGTAAACGACACCCCGGAAGTGATACGGGAGGGTCTTGGAGACGTGAGTCTTTTCCGGTAATCACGAATTGTCACGACAGGATCAGCCGATAATCGCTCCGTCCGGTCAACCGGTTCCAGAAAGTCCCCAGAAGATCCCTCAGAATCGAATACTTCCTGGCCTCCGGGTAGACGGCCGTGATCTCACCGGTGATTCCTCCCCGCCGGCCGGCCCTCTCGATCGCATCTTCGAGGTTTCCGATCCGATCCACCAACCCGAGGCGCATGGCTTCTTCGCCTGTGAAAATCCTGCCGTCGGCAACCTCGGCCACCTTCGCGGCATCCATTTTCCGTCCCTCGGAGATGTCCCTGACGAACTGGCTGTGGACGGAATCGACCAGGTTTTGAAGCAATGTCCGCTCCTGCTCGGTCATTTCACGGGCCGGGGAGCCGATGTCCTTGTACTGGCCGCTTTTCACCACCACCGGCACGAGGCCGATCTTCTGAAGAATCTCACGGAGGTTGGCGAATCCCATGATCACACCGATGCTTCCGGTGATGGTTCCGGCATTGGCGACGATCTCGTCTGCGGCTGCGGCAATGTAGTAGCCGCCGGATGCGGCCACCGCCCCCATGGAGGCGATGACCGGCTTGACTTCGGAGGTTTTGCGGATTTCTCTATAGATCTCCTGCGACGGCCCCACCCCACCGCCTGGAGAATCGATGCGCAGGACGATCGCACGGATCTTTGTTTGTTTCCTGAATTCCTTGATTTCCTGGAGAATCTCTTCCGAATCGGCGATCACCCCGGATACCTCGACCACTCCGACGCTGTCCTTTCCCGGGGTAAAGGCGCTGAAATCGACCGCACGCAGGCCCAACACCCCAAGCAGGAGTATTCCGAGCATGGCCGCCGCCCCGATGGAACAGAGCGCAAGCAGAAAGAAAAGGTATGGGTGCCTGCGGGAAAACATGGAAGAACCTTAGGAGTCAGATTAAAGAAGAAGTCAGACGTCAGATGTCAGAAGTCTGATTAGAGAAAACAGAAATCAATCGTCTGATATCAGAAGTCAGATCAATTGAATGCGCCGCTTTTCGCTTGTGACTTCCGACCTCCGACTTCTGGTTCTTTTACCCCTTTGCGTCTTTGCCTGTCCCGTGAAATCTATTTCCCA
The DNA here is from genome assembly GCA_003599475.1 of Desulfobacteraceae bacterium. The sequence goes on along the minus strand of QZKK01000062.1, from coordinate 14,238 downwards.
TTTCACTGGGGCGCCTTTGCGTGTCGAAGATCCCGCTATCGGGGAGGGCTTTGCTCTTACTGACTTCCGACTTCTGACTTCCGACTTCTGATTTCTACTCTTCGTTCAGCTTGCTCTGGAGATTTTCTCTCAACTTCTCGCCGAACTCCGATGTGGGCGTTCGCATGTGGGTGATATAGTCGGTCAGGAGGTCCCGGTCGCTCGAGATTTCGAGTGCCCGGATGGAAAGGCCGATCCTCCGCTCTTCCACGTTTACGTTCATCACCTTGGCGTTGATGACATCCCCCACCTTGAACTGTCCGACCGGCGTCTTGATCTTTTCTTTTGAGATTTCGGAGACATGCACGAGCCCCTCGACACCTTCCTCCAGCTCGACGAAGATGCCGAAATCGGTCACATTGGTAATGGTTCCGGTTATTTCCGTTCCCACCGGGTACCGCTCCCGAACCGATTCCCAGGGATCCTCCTGGATCTGCTTGATGCCCAGCGAGAACCGTTCGTTGCCCTTATCGATGTCGAGAACGATCGCCTGCACCATTTCGCCCTTTTTATACAGCTCCGAGGGGTGCTTGATCCGTTTGGTCCAGGAAAGATCGGAAATATGGACCAGCCCGTCGATTCCTTCATCGATTCCGATGAAAAGACCGAAGTCGGTGATGTTTTTGATTCTTCCTTCGATGGTGGTGCCCACGGGGTACTTCTCTCCGATGACATCCCAGGGATTGGGCGCCACCTGCTTCATGCCGAGGGAAATTCTCCTGTTATCGGGCTTGATATCGAGTACGATCGCCTGGATGATCTCCCCGACGGAGACCACCTTGGAAGGATGCCGCACCTTGCGGGTCCACGACATCTCGGAGACATGGATGAGCCCCTCGACTCCCTCTTCGAGCTCCACGAATGCACCGTAATCGGTCAGGCTGACAACTTTTCCAGAAACCCGGGTGCCGGGTTTGTACTTTTCGGCTGCAGCGGCCCAGGGATCGACGGTGAGCTGCTTCATTCCCAGAGAAACCCTCTCCTTTTCGAGATCCAGACTCAAGATCTTGACCTCGATCCGGTCTCCGATGGAAAACAGCTCGGAAGGATGCTTCACCCGACCCCAGGATATGTCGGTAATGTGCAACAGGCCGTCCATTCCGCCCAGATCGACGAAGACGCCGTATTCGGTGATGTTTTTAACGACCCCCTCGATAACCTTCCCTTCATGGATAGAGGCCATCGTCTCGGCACGCTTCGCCTCGCGCTCCTGTTCGAGCAGCACGCGTCTTGAAAGTACGATATTGCTGCGCTTTCGATTGAATTTCAAAACCTTGAACCGATAGGTCCTTCCGACCATATCATCCAGGTTTCGAATGGGTCGCAAATCCGCCTGAGAGCCCGGCAGAAAAGCCGGAACTCCGATATCGACCGAAAATCCGCCCTTGACCCGACTCGAGATCACGCCTTCGACGGTGCCGTCCGATTCATAGGCTCTCTTGATCTCTTCCCAGACTTTTACCGTGGCCGCTTTATCTTTTGAAAGCACAACCACCTCTTCTTCGTCATCCCATACTTCGACCATGACATCGACACGATCGCCGGCAACGGCGTTCACGTTTCCGGTATCGTCCATGAACTCCTGGATCGAAATCTGTCCTTCGGACTTGTATCCGACGTCGACCAGGACAAACTCCTTGTCGACGGATATGATTCTTCCGGTGACGACCTCCCCTTCCTGGAACCGCTTGAAGCTCTCCTCGTACATATCCATAAGGTTTTCCATGTTGCCGCCGGCCACCGGATGCCTTTTCTGGTCCGGAAGCGACAGCATCTCCATCGGCGGCGTCGAAGCCTCTTTTTGATCGATCCCTTTGTGGTCGGTCGGTTCGGTCGAACCGCTGTAAGTCATATTGTTCATGTAGAAAATACCCCCCTCGGCCTATTTGGTGCCAATCGATACGAGGCACCAGCACAAACACTTCAGGTACCAAATTTCTAAGCAAAAAGCAACGGTTTATTTCTACTTTTTAAAAAAGCCGGGCGCAGGGGCAGGGATCAGGGAGGAAGGATGCAGGGAGGAAGTGGAAAGAGCAATGGTCTCGCGCAAAGGCGCCCCAGTGAAATGGGAAATAGATTTCACGGGGCAGGCAAAGGCGCGGAGAAGGTCGGAAGTCAGAGGGCAGAGGGCAGAGGGCATAGAACCTGATGACGGACGACGGACGACAGATGACAGGGGGAGGGAAGGAAATCACAAATTCCAAACAATAAGGCAAAATAATCAAAAGAAGAAATATTCAAACGAGGACAGGGAAGAGCCAGAAGTTTCGTGAAGGCAAAGCATGAGGGAAAATCACAAGTTCCAAGCTCCAAATTCCCGGAATGACGATATAAGCAAATTATCGACTTTTTACGAGAACGCCAAGTTTGAATATTGATTATTGAATATTGATTATTGTTTGGAATTTGATGCTTGTGATTTGTGATTTTCTTCCGGATGCTTGTGATTTGTGATTTTCTTTTTAAGAATCAGACCGGCCATATGGTCCACGATCTCTTCGATGCTGCGATCCGTTGAATCGACGATTGTCGCATCGGCGGCGGGCTTCAACGGAGAAAGCGTGCGGCTGCTGTCAGACCGGTCCCGGTTGAGCATGTCCTGCCGGACGCCTTCCAGATTCTGGCCTGATGTATCCTTTAAATCCAGATAACGCCTCCTTGCACGCACTTCCGGGGAAGCATCCAGGAAAAATTTGACCTGCGCATCCGGAAACACCACCGTTCCCATGTCCCGCCCTTCGATGACGATCTGCCCCCGGCCGAAGGATCTCTGAAGCTGCATCAGGAATCCACGGACCACGCCACGCGCGGAAACCGCCGAAGCCAGCATGGAAATTTCGGGGGTTCGGATTTTATCGGTGATATCGACTCCGTTTGAAAACAGACGGAGCCCGCTGCCGGTTTGAACCAGCTCGATCCGAAGCTTCCGGCAGAGCAGAGCCAGTGCCTCATCGTCATCGGGTTCGATTCCGGCCGCCCGGACCTCGTAGGCCACCCCGCGGTATAAGGCTCCGGTGTCGATATACCGAAATCCGAGCCGCTCCGCCAGCAGGCGGCTGACCGTCGTCTTGCCGGCGCCTGCGGGCCCGTCGATGGTAACGATGAAGCGCTTCATGAGAGCACTTTCCGCAATGCTTCGATAAAACGGGTGTTTTCTTCGGATAGACCGACGTTTACCCGGATACAGGTCGGGTAATCGTAGGAGGTCATCGAGCGAACGATGATTCCGTGAGCGAGAAGCCGCCGGTAGATCTCATCGGCATCTCTTTCGACATCGATTAGAAAAAAGTTGGTCTGGGTCGGAAAGTACCGGATGCCCGATTGGTCCAGAGCATGATAGAGAAAGTCCAAGCCCTCGTGGGTCAATCGGACGGTCCGATCGAGAAAGGCCGTATCGTCCAAAGCGGCGGCGGCGGCCACCTGGCCCAGCAGGTTGGCGGTAAACGGCTGCCGGACCCTGTGCAGCAGGGAGGCGACTGCAGCCGGCATGATGCCGTATCCGATCCGAAGCCCGGCCAGTCCGTAGGCTTTCGAAAAGGTGCGGAGGACGACCACCGGTTTCCCGCAGCCCAGGTAATCGAGCCCTCTCGGGGAATCGATGTCTCTGACAAATTCCGCGTAGGCTTCATCGATCACCACCACCACGGAATCCGGCAACGCCTCCAGAAAAGATTCGAACCGGCTCCGGGATACGACGGTTCCGGTGGGGTTGTTCGGGTTGCATACGAACACCATCCGTGTTTTTTCGGTGACCCGGTCCAGAAAGGAATCGAGATCGATCGTCAGGTCCTTCAGCGGAACGGCAACGGGTGCGGCGCCCGATACGCGGGTCGTGATATCGTACATCAGAAAAGAAGGCTTTCCCATGATCGCCTCGTCTCCGGGAGAGAGAAGCGCACGGGTCAGCATGCCGATCAGATCGTCCGAGCCGTTTCCGACGACCACGGTTTCGGGTTCGACTGCCAAAAGCGCGGAGAGTTTCTTTACGAGGGCGTATGCGCTTCCGTCCGGATACCGGTGGATCCCATCGAGCGCACCCCGGAGCGCTTCGAGTGCAAGCGGCGAGGGTCCGAGGGGGTTTTCATTGGAGGCAAGTTTGACGATTTTTTCGGCCCCGGTTTCCCTGGCCAGCTCCTCGATCGGCTTCCCGGTCGAATACGGCCGGATGGACTGGATGTTGGGAGGGATCGTAAGTTTCATGGTAAATTGGGATCCTCAAGAATAAATCACAGATCACAAGCATCCGGAAGAAAATCACAAATCACAAGCTCCAAATTCCAAACAATAAGACAAAATAAATCTCAAATTCCAAGCTCCAAACAAATCGGAGCACTTTGATCCGGGTTTTTGAATTATTTCGTATTATTGAATATTGTTTGAAATTTGATGCTTGTGTACTTGGAATTTAATTTTGAAATTTGATTTACAGCGCTGCTTTCCTCCCCGCCTCCAGGGCGGCCATGTTCAGTGGAATGAATTTTTCTTTTTTGGCGAATTCCGCCTTTACCGTATCGCGCAGGATCTCGAAATCGACGATCTTGCTGCGGGCCACGAAGGCTGCAAGCGCCACGATGTTTGCCGCCCGTTCGTTTCCGAGACTCTTTGCGATTTCGGTGGCCGGAACGGACAGCTCATCGACATCGGTGCGGCCGGAGCCGACGGAGATCAGGGAACTGTTGATGAAAACCACCCCTCCGGCTTTGATCGACGGTGCGAACTTTTCCAGCGAGGGCCGGTTCATGGCCACCAGGTGGCGGGGATTCCGGATGATCGGAGACCCGATGGGCCTGTCGCTGATGACTACCGTACAGTAGGCGGTCCCGCCACGCATTTCGGGCCCGTAGGAAGGAACCCAGCCGACTTGAAATCCCTGTTCCATGGCCGCTTCGGCGAGTATTTTCCCGCTCAGAAGGATCCCCTGCCCGCCGAAACCGGCAAACATCACTTCATTTTGCATTCCCGACCTCCTCGATTGGTTCGGGAGTTTTGTATTCTCCCAGCTTGTAGTAGGCGAGCAGATGCTTTTCCGTCCAGTCGATGGCCTCCTGGGGGGACATGCCCCAGTTTGTCGGGCAGGTGCTGATGAGCTCAACCAGGCTGAAGCACCGGTTTTCAAGCTGGTAGACAAACGCCTTCTTGATAGCCTGCTTTGCTTTGATTACGTATTTGGGGCGGATCACCGTATGCCGGGAAAGATAGGACGGCGTTGCAAGTGTGGAGAGCATCTCGACCATGCGAATGGGCATGCCGCAGTCTGCGGTGTTCCGGCCCGCAGGAGAAGTCGTCGTCCGCTGATCCGGCATGGTGGTCGGGGCCATCTGGCCTCCGGTCATCCCGTAAACGGCATTGTTGACGAAGATTGTGGTAAACTTTTCTCCACGGTTGGCCGCATGAATGATTTCTGCGATTCCGATGCTGGCGAGGTCCCCGTCGCCCTGATAGGTAAAGACCATCAGATCCGGCCTCACCCGCTTGATGCCGGTGGCCATGGCGGGCGCCCGGCCATGTGCCGACTCCTGGAAATCGAAGGTGAAGTAGTTGTAAGCAAGCACTGCGCATCCGACCGGGGCGATGCCGACGGTCCTGCCGGCGATGCCGAGCTCGTCGATGACCTCTGCAACCAGGCGGTGGATGAGACCGTGGGTGCATCCCGGGCAATAGTGCGTGTACTGGTCGGAAAGTGATTCCGGTTTTCGATATGTTTTTCCCATGCTTTACTCCTCAAGATAGAGTGTTCAGTGTTCAGCGTTCAGTGTTCAGGCGTGCCCCGTCCGAAGCTCCTGGCACCTGAAACCCGCCTGCGTGGCCAAAGCCCTGCCAATGCGCTGGTTGAGTCACACTCCGGCGAGGCGAAGGCCCGACACCCTCCTGAAACCCGAAACCTGAAACCCGAAACCTCCAAAAATGCGAATTCCTGTACAATTGAATTACGCGGCTCTCTTGATGAAATCCATGACTTCTTCCGGGGTCGGGATCTCTCCGCCGCATTTCCCGTACCATCCGACCTCGCAAACCCCCTTGATCGATCGTTCGACATCTTCGACCATCTGCCCCATGCACATTTCGATGCTGAAGACTTTCCTGCACCCTTTCTTGGCGGCCGCCTCGTAGACTGCAGCCTCAGGGAACGGAAACAGGGTCTGCGGCCGGATCAATCCGACTTCAAGGCCTTCCTCTTTCAGATTGTCGATTGCGGTTTTGCAGACGCGGCTCATGGTGCCGTAGCTTACGATCAGAGTCCTGTAATCGCCGCCTGTGTTGTAGGCTTCGAACCGGATCTCTTCCCGCTTCATCCGATCGTACTTGGCTTTGAGGATTTCGTTCTGGCGGTTGAGCTCTTCGGGGACCAGGAAAAGGGTCTTGATCAGGTTCCGTCGATCGCTTTTCCGGGTGTCCATGCCGCTGGTGGCCCAGCCGCTCTTGTCGACGGGCTTCGATTGGAGCTGCTCCGGAAACTCGACCGGCTCCATCATCTGTCCGATCAGGCCGTCTCCGAGGATCATCACCGGATTGAGGTATTTTTCGGCCAGCGGAAAGGCCTGCATCACCATCTCGGCGGCTTCCTGAACGCTGGCAGGCGCCAGCACGAGCAGCCGGTAATCGCCGTGTCCTCCGCCTTTGACGGATTGGAAATAGTCGGCCTGCGACGGCAATATCCCCCCGAGACCGGGGCCTCCACGCATGATGTTGACAAATACCGCGGGAAGCTGGGCGGCCGCGATGTAGCTCAGCCCTTCGCACATCAGGCTCACTCCCGGGCTGGAAGAAGTGGTAAAGACCCGCTCGCCGCAGCCGGCGGCTCCGAAAATCATGTAAGAGACGGCCACCTCGCTTTCCCCTTGAAGAAAAACCCCTCCGAGCTCCGGCAGGCGCCGGGAGAGGTATTCGGCGACTTCGGTCTGCGGGGTGATCGGATAGGCGAAATAGTTCAAGCATCCGACCCGAATGGCCGCTTCCGCAATGGCTTCATTCCCCTTCATCAATACTTTTTTCCCCATAGATTCCTCCGGCACCGGCTAATCCGTCTCTTCGACGGTTTCTTCGATGGTAATCGCCACATCCGGACACATGATGCAGCAGGCGGAGCAGAAAACGCATTTTTCGGGATGAGCCTGGAAGGCGGGGAAATACCCCCGTGTATTGACCTCTTTCGATAACTCCAGGACCTTCTTGGGGCATACGTTTACGCACAACCCGCAACCCTTGCATCGCTCCCTGTCGATGGTATGTTCATATCCCATAGTTGAATACCCCCTGTCGGGGTGTCCGAACACCCCCTTTTCCATAATGGACAAAAGTTAACTTTTATTGACATATTGGCTTTCTGTCAAGCGGTTTGTTGCCGCTTTTCCGCTTGACAGGATAGCGGGCAGATGTCAGAAGGCGTAGAACCTGATGACGGATGACAGATGACAGATGACAGACGACGGACGACAGAGGGGAAGAGCGAGACGCGGGGACCGGAGAGAGGGAAGGAAGGAAATCACAAATTCCAAGCTCCAAATTCCAAACAATAAGACAAAATAATCAATAAATCTCAAAAGAACCAAACCTTATTCCAAACCCGCTCTGTTGAAAACGGCGGCTTTTTTTCTTATTGGAATTTGCTCTTATTGAATATTGTTTGGAATTTGATGCTTGTGATTTGTGATTTCCTTCAAGGTGCTTTTGATTGTGAATAAACCATGAAAATTGGAGCGACGCAAAGGGTGTCTTGATGGTAGTGACCGGTCTTGAACGGTTTTGCGAGTCGCCTCTCGGATGGGTTTCCGACCGGAGGCTCGGACTCTTGTGCAATTCGGCTTCCGTGAACCGGCGGTTTCGCCACGCCTGCCGGTGCATCGAGGAAGCGCTTCCGGGGCGCCTGCGTGCACTCTTTTCCCCGCAGCACGGCTTCTTTGCGGAACGGCAGGACAACATGGTCGAGTCCGACCATGCGATCGATCCGGTTCTGAAGATTCCGATCTACAGCCTCTATGGCGAGACCCGGGTTCCGACCGAAGAGATGATGGATGGAATCGATGTGCTGCTGGTGGATCTGCAGGACGCTGGAACCCGTGTGTACACCTTTGCAAGCACCGTAACCTATTGCCTTCAATCGGCGAAGCGGTTCGGAAAAAAGGTTCTCATTCTGGACAGGCCCAACCCGATCAACGGCGTATCGGTGGAGGGAAACTGCATGGTCAGGGAGTGCTTCTCATTTGTGGGACTTCATCCCATTCCGATGCGGCACGGGCTGACGCTGGGAGAGTTGATGCTGCTTGCAAACAGGGCCTATGGAATCGGCTGCGAACTGAGCGTGATGCCCATGGAGGGCTGGCATAGAGAGATGTATTTTTCCGATACCGGACTCCCCTGGGTCGCCCCATCGCCAAATCTGCCTACGCCGGCTTCCGCAATGGTTTATCCCGGGCAGGTGGTCTGGGAGGGGACCAATATATCGGAAGGACGCGGCACCACGCAGCCGTTTGAATTGTTCGGGGCTCCGTTTGTCGAGCCCGCTGCCGTCTGCAGCCGCCTGGAAGGCCCGGGAACCGGAGGCGTGGTTTTAAGGCCGCTTTCCTTCGAGCCCACCTCAAACAAGTGGAGCGGGAAATGCTGCAGGGGGTTTCAAATCCATATCACGGACCCGGCCCGATACGCGCCCTATACGCTCAGCTTGAAGCTGCTGCAGATTCTTTTTCTTCTCTATCCGGACCAGTTCCAGTGGAAGCAGCCTCCATACGAATACGAATACAAAAGGCTTCCGATCGATTTGATCCTGGGAGACGGCCGCCTGAGGGAACGGATCGAGTCGGGCGACCCCATCGACGAGGTTGCGGACTCCTGGCAAAAAGAGCTTGCGGAGTTTTCAGGACTCTGCAGCGATTATTACCTGTATCGAACACAACGGTAGGAATTGCCTTCGGGAAAAAAAAGCCCCTTGTCGCATGCAAGGGGCCGGCTGTAACAATCGGAGAAAGAAGCGGTCTACAATGCTTTCTTCTCGTCTTTATCTTCTTTCAAGGTCTCGATTTCTCTTTTCAGCTCGTCGATTTCCTGCTTGTACCGATCCGCATTCTCTCCGCTGCTATGGGTGTGCGTATCGGGGATCGGCTCGTCTTTTTTCCATGAATCCTTCAATTCATCGAATCCGAGATATAGGGCCAGCCCTCCACCCAACACCAGCATGGCTGGAACTGCTCCTGCAAGGAGCTGAAGGAACGGTTTCCACCAGACCACAAGCCCGATAATACCCAACACTGTTGCAACCGCGCCACCAATCAACGTTTTCATAAAAAAACCATCCTCCTTCTTTTTTTAGGGAATATCATCAAATTTGACTGAACTTTTTGCCGGCAACCGAAGAGTCCGCAGTCGAGGCCGACGAGCTCGAACAGGATCGATGCGCATCTCTCCGGATTTTTCATGAAAGCATCAAAGAGCATATCTAACGCGAGCTACCTATCACAACCGTTTCCTTAACGCAAGGCCTATTTGGAAAAAAGTGAAGGACGGAATCGGCGCTATCCATCCTATAAGTATCTATATTTAAAGCGATTAATGATTTTGATAGAGTCAAATAAAAGATTGCAATCACAGCCGATCTCTGATACGTAAATGTCCGATATCCGATGGTTCTTCGACCCTTGCGGAAGCCTCTGAGTTCAATCGGAGTTCGACAAGATGATCAAATCAAAATGGATCTCATTTAAAAAAGAATTCAGAGCCCTCGTTTACCTTCTTCTCCAGGGAACCCACAACCATTATCTGTGCCGGCTGCCCGACCGGTTGGACTACGTGTCATCAGCCTTTCTGAGACTCTTCTATTCCGGAGTCACAGTCAGCCACAGCCAGATCGATCGCCTGAAACTGCTCAACGAAAAAGGGATCATCGTTTTTGCCACCAAATACCGGCTCAATTTCGAACTGCTTTTCTACCACATCCGGTACAAACGGATGGGCCTTCCCTACCCCGATTTCGGATTCGACTTCCGTATCTTTTTCTGGCAGCCGATCACTGCACTCCTCCGGATGCTGCTGGGTAAGATCGATTTTTTTCTCTATAATCTCAGGTTTCCATCTCCATACCGGAGCGGGTATCTCCGCGACGAGATGCTGAACGGGCGGGTCGGTTTCCTGTCGCTCATCGACAAGCGGAGCTTCTACCGCAGGTTCGTGAAGGAAAAAACCGATCCGGTTCAGCATCTCATCGAAATACAACAAGGCATCGGCCGCCCGATCTTCATCGTACCTCAACTGATCTTTTTTTCCAGAAATCCGGACCGGGCTTTCCCGGGCCTCTCCGACATTCTCTTCGGAACCAAGGCGAATCCGGGTTTGCTCCGCCGGATGCTGGTGTTGTTCATCAACCCGAAGAGTGTCTTTGTCGAGGTTTCCGAACCGCTCAACCTTCAGGAGTATCTCCTGCTGCCGGAAAACCTGAACCAGACCCCGGAAAATATCGCCAGGCTCCTGCGTCGCAAGCTCCTGGTCCAGATCAACCGGCACCGGCAGAGCATCACCGGTCCGGTTCTCAAATCGAGGGAGGAGATCAAAGAAAACATCCTGACCAGCGACCGTCTGCAGAAGTTCATGAGCCGATATGCCGATTCCAGGCATATGCCGCGGCAGCAGGTCCACAAGGAGGCGGACGGGTACCTGGAGGAGATTGCGGCCGACTACAGCACCGGCTTCGTAAAAATCGGTGCGCTTGCTGTCCGGAAGCTGATCGGCTTGATGTTCGAGGAGGTCTTTGTCAACACCGATGTGCTCGAACAGGTCCGCCGGAGGTCCCGGCGAGGTCCGCTGATTCTTCTCCCCTGTCACAAGAGTCACATCGATTACCTGATCCTCTCCTACATCCTCTATATCCACAACCTTCCCGTGCCCCACATCGCCGCCGGAAAAAACCTCTCTTTCTGGCCCATGGGGGCACTTTTTCGAGCCGGAGGCGCATTTTTTATCCGGCGAAGTTTCCGGGGGGCAATGCTTTACTCCCGCGTGTTTTCCGAATACATCTACAAGCTGCTCGAGGAAGGCTTCAACCTCGAATTTTTTCTGGAAGGCACCCGCAGCCGCAGCGGAAAGCTCATCATGCCGAAACTGGGGCTTCTTTCCATCCTGCTCAACGCCTTCCGGAACGGGGCCTGTGAAGACATGATCTTTGTGCCGGTCTTTATCGGATACGATCGGGTGCTGGAGGAAGGGGCTTATCTCCAGGAGATCGAAGGCGGGCAGAAAAAACCTGAAAGCCTCCTGCAGGTGATCAAGGCAAGGAAATTCCTCAAGCATCGACACGGCAGGATCTACATCCAATTCCACGAGCCGATCTCGCTCAACAGCCTGCTTCTCGAACGCGGGTGCACCCTGTCCGACATGACCCCCAAAGATCAGAACGCTTTTTGCAGGAACCTCGCCTTTCGCGTGCTGAACGCAATCGACAAGATGACGCTTGTCACCCCCCAGGCGCTGTTCGCATCCGCTGTTTTAAACTGCCCGAAGGCCCGCTTCTCCTATGATCAGCTTCTCTTTTACTGGGATACCTACCTGGGATATCTCACCGCAAACGGTGTGCCGATGGCAGACTCCCTGGCTGCGGACCCGGCCCAGGCGGTCCACCAATTGCTTGAAACCCACATCAGCCGGAAGTTCATCGAGAAGCTTTCCGAGGAAAAGGAAGAATTCGACCGGGTCACCTGGCACAGAATCGTCGAAAACAGGCGGCCCATTCTCGAATACTACAGAAACAACTGCATCGGTTTCTTCGTGCCCCCGGCTTTCACCTCGCTTGCGATTCTGACATTGGACACTTTTCAGTTCACCCTTGGCGATCTGACCCCCGGCTACCTTTTTCTGCAGGAGTTTTTCAGGAATGAATTCGTCTACGAAGAGGATAAGCCGGCCGAACGGCTGGTCGCAGAAAACGTTTTCTCCTTTACCGGTTCCGGGATCCTGCTGCCGCATCCGACACTGAGGGAAACCTACAACATCACTTCCGCCGGTTTGAGAAAACTCAAGGCGTATTCGAATTTTATGCGGGCCTACTTCGAGTCCTACTGGATCGTTTTGAACTACTTCATGCGTTCCCCGCAGGATACAACCGACCCCAAGGAGCGCCTGAAAAAAATCCAGGGGATCGGCAACCGGATGTACAAGAGAAACGAGGTCGAACTGAAGGAGGCGCTCTCCCGGATCAATTACGACAACGCCGTTGGATATTTTTTATCGAACGGCGTCAAGGGCTCCGAAAATACGGATCAGATCGAGCGGTACTCGGATCATTTGCAGAAGTACCTGAACCACCTTTCCCCTTGATTCCGGCCATACGATGTGCACAGGACGCACGCAAAAATGAAAGCACTGATACTTGCCGCCGGACTCGGAACCCGGCTGCTTCCGCACACCCGAACCGTTCCGAAGCCGCTTTTTCCGTTTGACGGGCGAACCCTGCTGGAGAATCACATCGAGGCCCTCCGCCGCTCCGGCTGCGAGGCGATCGTCATCAACACCCATCACCTCGCCGGACAGATCGAAGCCTATCTGGCGCGGAAAGACTACGGAATTCCGGTCCATGTCCGCTTCGAGCCCGAGATCCTCGGCACCGGCGGGGCGATCAAGAACGTGGAGGATTTCTGGGATGCGCATCCTTTTATCGTCGTAAACAGCGATATCGTCACCGACATCGATTTTCGGGCCGTATACGACTTTCACCGGAACCACTCCTGTCTTGCGACCCTGGTCCTCTATGATTATCCCGAGATCAATACGGTGGGCTTGGACCGGGATCAGTTCGTCATCGGTTTCGGGAAAGAATCGCTTTCAGACGACAAAAGGAGGACTTTTACCGGAATCCAGGTCATCGATCCGGCCGTTCTTTCCTATATCCCTCCTGCGGTCTTTTCGAGTGTCATCGACGCCTATCGGAAAATGCTCGCAGACGGCAAAAAGGTCAAGGGCTTCCTGGCCGACACCGCGTTATGGAACGATATCGGAACACCGCAGCGATATTCGGATTCGGTCTGCAATCGGATCGCGCCGGTTGCGTTCCGGAAGGCTTTTTCCATCGATTGCGGACAGATCCACCGCGCCGGCTTGAAGGGGGACGGATCGGATCGAAAATGGTACCGCTTGCGTTCAAAGGGCGGTTCACTGATCCTCGCAGACCATGGAATCCAGGAATCTTCCGGGCAAACGGAGTTCGATTCATTTGTGGCCATCGGACTCCATCTGCACCGCTGCGGGATTCCGGTTCCCAAGATCCATCTCTCCGACCGGTTTTCGGGCCAGGTTTTTCTGGAGGATCTCGGAGACATCCACCTGCAGCCGGTGGTCTCGTCCGATCCTGACACCGGCCGGATCTTTTCCCGCTACCAAGGTGTAATCGATCTTATGATTCTGATGAACCGGGCGGGCGGACGCCACTTCGATCCGGCCTGGACCTACCAGACCCCCGCTTACAGCCGGGATCTGATCCTCGAGAAGGAGTGCCGCTACTTCGTCGAGGCTTTTTTAGGCGGGTACTGCGAAATGCAGGTTCTCTTCGATCCGCTCGAGGACGAGTTCAAATCCCTTGCGGAAAAAGCGCTCCGTCACGGTTTCTTCGGCTTCATGCATCGCGATTTCCAGTCCAGAAATATCATGATCAAAGAAGAAAACCCATACCTGATCGATTTCCAGGGGGGAAGGACGGGCCCGATCCAGTACGATCTCGCTTCGCTGCTGATCGACCCCTATGTCGGCCTGCCCGGCGTCCTCCGGAGCCGGCTGGCGCGGTATTGTGCGGAAAGGCTATCCGCACTGTGTTGCATCGACAAAGAGAGCTTTTTAGACGGCTACCGGTACTGCTGCATTACTCGAAACCTTCAGATTCTGGGCGCTTTCGGCTTTCTCACGCGGCGGAAGGGAAAAACGGCCTTCGAAGCCTATATCCCGGCTGCGGTCGCAACGCTGGCAGAATCGGTCGATGCGGCCGAGTTCCCGGGGCTGTCCGGTATCCTGGAGGTTGCACGTTGCAGGTTGCCCGAGAGGGAGAGCGGGAAAGAGGGAAAGAGGGAAATCACAAATTCCAAGCTCCAAATTCCAAACAATAAGGCAAAATAATCAAAAGAAGAAATATTCAAACGAGGACAGGGAAGAGCCAGAAGTTTCGTGAAGGCAAAGCATGAGGGGAAATCACAAATTCCAAGCTCCAAATTCCAAACAATAAGGCAAAATAAT
>QZKK01000265.1 GCA_003599475.1 Desulfobacteraceae bacterium | reverse complement strand
CCTTGTCCATGGAAGCCTTCTCCGCCGATCGGGATCGCACTTGTTCCTCGTCCGGCGATGCCGGAGTCTGCCGCACCGGTTCCGTACCCGGTATCTCCTGCATTCGGCTTTCTACACGACGGAAATGGCCCTGCCGGGCTGCGCCATGCGCATCGAGCAATTCCAATTGCAGGCGCATGATTTCAACCTGCTGAAGGAGAATCCGCCCAACCGCAGAATCGTTTGTCATCCGATCCGGCTTCGTGACTTTTTTCTCTTGCTGATCCATCGCTCGTCTCCAGTAACTTGAATGTCCAGTGTTCAGCGTTCAGACCGGTCATCTTGGCCGGTGGCAGGGCTTGCTAGAAGCTTCGTTTAAAATCCGAAATCTAAAATTCAAAAGACCCCAAACCGTCGAAGTTTCTGAACACTGAACGCTGAACCCTGAACTCTCAAAAGGCTGCAGCCATCAGTACGCAAAGCCTGTAATCAGGACCAGGTTTGCATTCTGAATGTTTCACTTCAAAGCCGGCTTTGCGGAAGAGATAGGGGTAGTTGTGCGAAAAGGAGAATTCCCGGCCGTAGACCACCGATTCCTGCTCTTTCACAAGGTCGTGGTCGATGCCGACCGGTTCGATTGCAACAAAAATAACGGGTTTGATCTCGCGGGCAATAAAAGCGAGCATGTTTTCCAGCTTTTTTTGGGGAAAATATTCAAATACACCGCGATGGCTAAAAAAGACCCAGTTTGAACGACCGTGCGCTCGTATCCATTCCTCCCCGTCCGCAGCGATGAATTCCAGTCCGGCATCGGCATACCGTTTGCGATTATCCTCGATTGTATCGGGGTTTAGATCGATCCCGATGAAGCGCTCAACGGTCGTCAGGCGCCCCGCCAGATACTCGAGCATCTGCCCTGAGCCGGTTCCAATTTCGCACAGCGTTTTGAATTCATCGTGCATCAGGAGCAGCCGATTCAGATTTTCAAGAATCTCGGAAAACTCGGGCACGAATTCGGCTCGGCGCCGTTCATGGTATTCTCTTGCGCTTTCGCCTGTCCAAAACCGGCGGTGATAGGCGGCAAGCAGGTCTGGACTTCCACCGCGCAGGGCCCTGTGCGCCATGCCCGCACGGATGACCGCATCGATGATGTTCCGCCGCCTTCCATTGACCAGGGTAAACCCTTCCTCTGCGATGGCCCGCGCCCTCCGGGGCATCAGGGGAAGCAGCGCTTCCCCAAGGATGCCTGCGATTTGAACCAGAGCCGGGTGAAATTTGGCACCGGCGAAGCTTGCTGCCGGTTCGATTTTAGAGATTTGCTTTTTCATTCGATATTGAAGGAAACCACAAGTAAGTTTTTTATTCGATCAAACCGGCCGCTCCGGTCGGCAGTCTGAACACTGAACCCCTGAACACTGAACACGAATTCTATAGAAATCCTCCCTTTCGCATCTCGGCCACGCTCTTTACGAATGCCTGCTGGATGAATGCCTCGTCTTCCGCTGTGTGAGCGGTCGACAGGAAGCAGGGGCGGCCTTCCCAGATGTGCAGGCCTTTTTCCCTCAAGTGGTAGTAAAGCAGGGAGCCGTTTTTTACCTCGGAATCGAAGTGCGGGTACCATAGACTCGTGAAGTGGTCGAGCCGAAGAGGAATGCCCTCCTGCCGAAAATGGTCGTTCAGGCTGTGGAGCATTTGACCGGTGCGCTCCGCCAGACCGGCCTGCAGACGAGGCCCTTCCGTCTTGAGATAAAGAAGCATCGCCTTGGCGGCCGCCATCGCCAGGGGGTGGCGGATAAAAGTCCCCGCAAAGAAGGTCACTCCCGAGGGGGGAAAAGAATCGTCGCCGAAGCGCCAGTATCCGCCGTCCAAGGCATCCATATACTCGCTGCGCCCGGCGATGAATCCAAGGGGCATCCCGCCGCCGACGATTTTGCCATAGGTGGCCAGATCTGCCCGGACTCCGAAGTAGGCCTGTGCCCCTCCCGGATGGCAGCGGAACCCGGTAATGACCTCATCGAAGATGAGCGGGGTCTCCTTTGCCTCCGTGATCCGGCGCAGCGCATGGAGAAATTCCCGCGGCTGCGCGCCGGGGTTTCGGCTCTGCACGGGTTCGACCAGGACCGCCGCAAGATCTCCCGCGTTTTGATCGAGCCACGAAAGGGATTCCTCTTTTCCGTACTCGAGTACGGTTACCTCGCTGATGAGGTTGGGCGTAACCCCCGGAGCCAGGGGCAGGGTCTTGCCTGGGCGGCCGTTTGAAAAGGATGCCTTGGCTAAAACTTCGTCGAAGGTCCCATGGTAGTCGCCGGCAAAAAAGACGATTCGCGACCGTCCAGTCACCGTCCGGCACAACCGGATGGCCGCCATCACGGCCTCGGAACCCGTGTTGCAGAATGTAACCCGTTCATGGCCGGTCAATTCACTGATGAGCTCGGCCACCTCCCCTGCAAGCGGACTCTGCGGGCCGATTTCGACACCCAAATCGAGCTGATTTCTCAGCGCCTCCGTAACAAACGGCGGGGAGTGTCCGAGCAGGCCGACTCCGAAGCCCAAAGTGACATCCACCCAGCGGTTGCCGTCCAGGTCCCATATGTAAGCGCCGGAAGAACGCGTCGAAACGATCGGATACACCAGTTCTTTCCATTGCAGCTTGAAGCCGGCAACCGCCCGGGGATCTGCGAAATGTTCCCGATAGCGCTGTGTGTACTCCTTGGATTTGACGGTGCGGGCGACATAACGACCCGTCAGCCATGCGAGATGCGCCTCCTGTCTTTCGGTCAAGCCCCCCTTGGTCCCCTTGTCCAGTTGGCGGAAGGGGCCGTGCGCGGCCGGAGCCGGAGCTGCGGCCGCTTCGGATGCGGGGGGGGCAATCGCCTCGACCGTTTCTGCGGGGGCGGAGAAATCCACGACTTCAGCAGATCCATTGGATTCCATCGGTTCGTAAGGGGAATTCTGCAGCAGCGCCAATTGCTGCTGCATCACCATCAACTGGGCGCTCATGACCCCCTCAAGGATATTGGCGGATGCGCCGTTTCCGGAAGGATGCTGAGATCCGTTTCCGGGCGGGATATGGACAGGGGATGAAGGCACCCATGAACCGACCCTGGACGGGTGGGCGATGGATGCAACCGGAACGGCAGAGACCGGAGACTGCGTTTTTGCGGGCGGGGGGATCTCCTCGTTCGGCAGTTTCGTGCCGAGGTGTGCGGCCAGGTCATTCAGGGTCGTAAAGCTTTCGAGCAATTCGCGAAACGAAACCTTCACGCCGAAGCGATTCTTCAGAGCAGCGCTGGCCTGCGTCAGCAGGAGCGAGTCGAAGCCCAGGTCAAAGAGGCTCCCGTCCGGGTCCGCTTCAACCAGATCTTGTCCTGCAAGCTCACCAAACAGTTTCTTTAAGTCTCCGAGAATGCGATCTTGGTGCATCATAAGCCTCCGAAATGCAATATAGGGTTTCGGGTTTCAGTAGTTCTCCCGGACCTGACACCTGACACCTGAAACCTATCTTCAGGCTTTCCCCCGGATTCGGTTTATGGACTCCAGTTGTTCGGACATGATCCGGAGCTGCATGTGAATTGTTTTTTCCACCTCGGAAACGGAGCTTTGCATGTGGTCCGAGGCGGTTGGAGCCGAAACGGAAGCATCTGGAAAAGGATTTTCGATCCCGGAATGCCCCCCGGAATTCCCATCGATCCAGAACCTTTTACGGTCAAAGGGATAAGTCGGAAGTGATACCCGGCGACACCGGGTTTCGCCATGAAGGGCCGGCCAGTCTACTTCCGCGCCCGCACACCAGAGCCGTCCCAGCGATTCGAGCAAGGCGAGCCGGTCCTCCGTGTCATCACCGGACGGCAGACCGGGCAAAACCAGATGCCCGGGCCGTCGTGCAGGGTGTTGACGGATCAGTTGGCTCAGCGTATGCCCCGGACCGACCTCCAAAAAGATCCGGGACCCATCTAAGTTCTCTTGCTCAAGAAGCATCCCCGCAGCCTCCATGAAACGGACCGGCTCCAGGAGCTGACGGCTCCAATACTCCGGGCAGGACCATTCCGAAGGCTCGATCCATCGCCCGGTCCGTGTGGAGACAATCGGTATCGCCGCATTTTTGAGCTCGGATTTTCGAACTTCATCGAAAAACTTCTCTGCCGCAGGCTTCATCATGGAGGAATGGAATCCGTGCGATGTTTTCAGCATGCGGCAGGCTGTGCCCGAGGCGGTGAGGCGCTGCTGCAAAGACGCGATCCGGTCGATGGGTCCGGACACGACACAGCTCATCGGACCGTTTACGCCCGCCAGGGAGAGCGTATCATCCAGGTATCGGAGGGCTTCCGGTTCCGGCAGCCGGATGGCCAGCATGGCACCGGCCGGCATCGCCTGCATCAGGCGCCCCCGGATCGCCACCAGCCGAAGCCCGTCTTCCAGCGACATCACCCCGGAAATAACCGCAGCCGTAAATTCCCCGATGCTGTGGCCGGAGAGGGCGGCCGGCTGTATCCCCCAGGATCTCCAAAGCTGCGCCAGCGCGTATTCGATCACGAAGATGGCCGGCTGGGCGACGCCGGTCAGGCTCAGCTTTTCCTCCGCCTGCCCCTCCGAACCCGCATCGGGATACAGGAGGGCGCTCAGGTCGATTCCCATCCACCCCCGGAGCCTGTCGCAGCACTCGTCGATAGTCCCGCGGAAGGATTTTACGCTCTCGTAGAGCCCCCGGCACATGTTCACTCCTTGGCTGCCCTGGCCTGGAAAGAGAAAGGCGATCTCGGGAGGTTTTTCCGGGCACGGCTGTATCTCGGGGTTCCGGGTAAAACCTGCCAGCCTTCTTGCGGCGTTATCGAAATCCTGTGCGACTACCGCCTGGCGATAGGGAAAGGCATGTCTTCCGGACTGCAGCGTATATGCGACATCCGCAAGATCCGTATCCGCACCGCTTTTCGAAGATTCGATCCGTGCTCGATTTTCAAGGTATCGGGCAAGGCGCGCGCCGGCGGCCGCCAGGGAAGACGGATTTCTACCCGAAACCGGGAGCAGTTGAGGGAAGGTCGCTTTTCTGCGGGAAGGCATCCGGGGGGCCTCCTCGAGGACCACATGTGCATTGGTGCCCCCCATGCCGAAGGAGCTCACCCCTGCGCGTCTGGGATCTGCGGTTTCCGGCCACTCCAGAAGTTGCGTGGCCACATAGAAGGGGGAGTCTGCAAAATCGATATTCGGATTGGGAGTCTTGAAGTGGAGACTCGGCGGAATACGCCGATTGCGAACGGCGAGGGCGGCCTTGATCAAGCCGGTCACACCGGATGCCGCTTCCAGATGCCCCACGTTGCTTTTGACGCTCCCCAGAGCGCAAAACTGCCTGCGGTCCGTGGTCGTTCGAAAAGCCTGGGTCAAGGCCGCCATCTCGATCGGATCCCCCAGCGGTGTACCCGTGCCGTGGGCTTCCACATAGCGGATGGTATCCGCACTTACACCCGCCAGGGCATGCGCCAGGGCGATGACCTCTGCCTGGCCGTCTACACTCGGAGCGGAAAAGCTCACCTTACCCGATCCGTCGTTGTTGATTGCCCCCCCCTTGATGACGGCATAGATGGAATCGCCGTCCTCCAATGCCTCACTCAGTCTCTTGAGGAATACGATGCCGCAGCCGGAGCCGAAAACCGTTCCGGTGGCGGAAGCGTCGAAGGCACGGCAATGGCCGTCGGCGGAAGCAATCGCGCCTTCCTGGTAGAGGTATCCTCGCTCCTGCGGGAAGGTAATCGACACTCCCCCGGCCAGGGCGGCATCGCACTGATACCCGAGGAGGTTCTGACAGGCCTGAACGACTGCAACCAGCGATGTGGAGCAGGCCGTCTGGATGGTCATGGCAGGCCCCCTCAGATTCAGTTTGTGCGCCACACGGGAAGCAAGGTAGTCCTTATCGTTTCCGATCAAGACCGGATACCCGTCCACCTGGAATCCCCGTACGAAATCCACGGCCGCCTTCGGATTCGCGAACACATGCCGCAACAGATAGGTGTTCAAACTGGATCCGGCAAAGACCCCCACGCTTCCCGGCACATCGAGCGGATCGTATCCGGCATCTTCGATCGCCTCCCATGCGCATTCCAGAAAGATCCGATGCTGGGGATCCGTAAGTTCCGCCTCGCGCGGAGTAAACCCGAAGAATTCATGGTCGAACAGATCGACGCCCGTCAGCACACCGCGGGCGCGGACAAAAGCGGGATCCCTCATCAGGGCGGGATCGGCACCGCCGGATCGAAGCTCATCTTCGGAAAAAAAATGGATGCACTCCCTGCCGGCGCAAATGTTTTCCCAGAAATCTTTTACATTGGCGGCTCCGGGGAACCGGCCGGAGATGCCGATTACCGCAACAGATTCGATTTCAGGGGAATGGCTCATCATTAAGCGTTCAGAGGTTCAGCGTTCAGGGTTCAAGAGCAGCCACCGTCCAGCCCGGGGTTTCAGGTGTCAGGTGTCAGGTGTCAGCCCGGCCTTGCCGCGTGCGGCATTTGATCAACAAGAAATTAGGATTGATCTTGTTCATCAATTCGATGTTGGACGTTCGATGTTCGATGTTCGACGTTCATGTAGTTCATATAAGCCTGGCGGGGGGATCTGAAACCTGAACACTGAACACTGAACCCTTCAAACGCCTTCCTGCCTGCCGCCGCATCGCCTGTTTCTGAAGCTCCGCCCGATCCAGCAGCTCCTTCCGGCGGGAATCTTTCATGGAAGGCGAATGATCCGGAGCCTCCAGCAGGGCGGCGGAGGAAAAGACCGTCGGATGCTGAAAAAGCAGCGTGATCGGAAAGCTCCGTCCGGTGATTTCTTCAAGCCGCCGGTGGACTCGAATCATCAGCAGCGATGTCCCGCCCAGATCGAAAAACTTGTCGTTTCGGCCGACGGCGCTTACGCCTAAAACCTCCTGCCAGATCCGCGTGATGCTTTTTTCCATCGCATTCTGCGGCGGCTCGAATCGAACGGAAAGAAAAGATCGTTCCGGCACCGGCTCCGGCAGTCCGCGCCGATTGACCTTGCCGCTGGGTGTCAGCGGCAGGCTCTCCAGCCGCATATACAGGCTCGGGCACATGTAATCGGGCATCCGTGATCGGATCCGCTCCCGAACCTGGATTTCATCGAAGAGATCCCGGGAAACGGGCAGCACGTAGGCGACCAGCCGGTTCTCCCCCTCACGCCTCCAGACATTCACCACGCAGTCCCGGATGGATGGATCCTGTCGCAAAGCGGCTTCAACCTCTGCCAATTCGACGCGGAAACCACGGATTTTCACCTGATCGTCTGCGCGCCCCAGGAATTCGATGCTTCCATCGGGTTTAAACCGCCCCAGATCTCCGGTTCGATAGCATCGTGCATCCGGGCTGCCGGCGAAAGCATCCGGAAGAAACCGTTCCGCCGTGGCTTCGGGCCGGTTCAAATAACCCCGGGAAACTGCATTTCCTCCGATATAGATCTCCCCGGCCACCCCCACCGGCACAGGCTTTCGGGAATGATCCAGGATGTATATCCGTGCATTGTCGATCGGGTGTCCGATGGACGGAAGCGCCGGCCACTGCGCCGGATCGCCCTGAAGGGTCAGCGATGTCACGACATGCGTCTCCGAAGGTCCATACTGGTTATGAAGACGCGCCTGCGGGAGCCGCCGGAAAAGCCCGGCAACCTGGCCGGTAATCAGAAGCTGCTCGCCGGCTGTAATCACCTCCTGAAGGCAGGCGGGAAGATCTTCGATGACGCCTGCCGCTTCGGCCAGTTGTTGAAGGGCGATAAACGGCAGGAAGATCCTTTGAATGGACTGTCCGGCGATCACCTGCCAGAGCGCGGAAGGATTGCGGCGGATCTCCTCGGTGATCAATACGAGCTGCCCGCCGCTGCACCATGTCGCAAACATTTCTTGAAAGGATACATCGAAACTCAACGCCGAATACTGCAGCGTCTTGGCCCCTTCAGGCAATCTGAAAGAAGCCTGCTTGTTCTGCCATTCGATGAGATTCACCAGAACCCGGTGGGTCATGCCCACCCCTTTGGGGAGTCCGGTCGACCCGCTCGTATAGATCACATAGGCAAGCTGTTCGGGCGAGTGTTCCTCCCGGGGGAGGAAGCCGGACGATTCCTGCGGAAGATCCCGGATCGATTCCAGGGCAAACACCTCGATTTCGCCCATTCTGAGCTGTTCCCGAAGCTGCTCCCGGAGCTCCTTTTGGGTGATCAACACCGGAGCATGCGAGTCCTTCAGCATCCATGCGATCCGGTCCGGCGGATAGGCAGGGTCGATCGGAAGATAAGCTCCGCCGGACTTCAGAACCCCCAGGACGGCTACGGCGAGTTCCAGGGATCGAGGCAGGCAGATGGCGACACACGAATCCTTCCGGATGCCCCTGGCTGAAAGGGATTCCGCGAGCGCTTCCGCATAGGCATTCAACCGGCGATAGGTCAGGAAATCTCCTTTCATGGAAACCGCAATACGGTCCGGGGTAAGCGCCGCCTGCCGGTCAAACAACCGGTGCACACACGAATCGGATGAAAACGGGGCTTCGGTCCTGTTCCATTCCATCAGCACGCGATTTCGCTCGATATCGGAAAGAAGTGTAAGATCGGCAGCCGGCGAAGAAGGATTTATTGCAAGCTGC
Organism: Desulfobacteraceae bacterium; assembly: GCA_003599475.1. Next base: position 16,803 of record QZKK01000265.1, on the reverse strand, counting down.
TCAAGCAGGAAGCGCCAATGCCCGATGAGCCGGTCAGCGGTCCAACCGTCGATTCGTTTATCCGTAAGCAGGTCGAGACGCAGCCGGCTCGCCGGTGCGTCCGCCGTTCCACCAACCGAAAGGGTTGCAACCACCGGAACCCCCGGCACCTCGTATCGTGTTGTGACGACGGGCTCAGGGGTGAGCTTGAGTATTTGAATGCTTTCCTCGATTCCGGGGTTCGCCACGCGTACAAGGCTTGTCAGCCAGTCGGCCTCCCGCGCCAGGCCAGCCCAGTGAATCACATCGGAGAGCCGGCTGAGGCCGTACGGGAGCAGCTCGGCACTTTGCGACTGCTCCCGGCGCAGCCAATCGAGCATCGCAGCATCTCCGGGTGCGCTCATCCGGCGCAGCAGCAAATTGGAGAAGACACCCGCTGCAGGTTGGAGGCCCTGCCGGCGAAGGTCTCGTTCCACCGCGAAAATCACATCCGAATTGCCGCTGTAGCGTTGAATGAGAAGCGCCCAGGTCGTTTCGGCAATCGTCGCCCAGTCCAGGCTCTGCTCTCGAACAAGTTCCGACAACCGTCTTGTCGTCTCCGGGTCGAGATCGAGCTGCGACCGTCCGGTCGGGCGCTCGATTTCGGTGCCGCCTTCTTTGTTTTCCGGCAACCAGGATAAAGTCTCAACGCCTTGGAGACAGACGCGCCAGTAGCGCTCCATTCGACCTCTGTCAAGCTCGAGTGAAGGAAGGGAGCCTCGGTGCACTTCCAACCAGACGTCTTCAGGATTTAGAGGAGTTGTCAGGGATCCCCTCCAAAAATCCAGGATACGTCTGATGACAAGACCGACCGATGCACGGTCGACCAGCAGGCTGGACACCGTCCAAACGAGCGCGGTTTGTTTCTTGCCGAACCGGATGAGATTGAACCGGCAGAGCGGTTCCTCATCGTGTCGGAAACCACGGGTGCGGTCATTGCGGAGAAAAGACTCGAGCTGCGCCGCCTGATCGACTGCTTCGACTCCCGGCAAGTCATGACTTTCGAAGGGCACCAGGGCCGACTCGACAGGCTCCAGGACAAAGCCGTCGAATCCGCTGCGAAGCCTTGCCCGCAGCATCGGCTGCTCGTTTACTGTCATCCTGCAGGAATCCTGAAGGCGATTTCCGTCCTCGGTTTGCCGAAACTCGATTACATGCTGTTGAAGGGTCGACGACAGATCACCGGTCGATAAAGCATGAAGGAGCAACGTCTCCTGAAATGGATTGAGCGGGCATGTTTCCATGGTAACTCCGTGAGCGGTTGCGGGGTGCGTGTTGCGGGTTGCGAGTCTCCCCGCGTCTATCCCTTCCGGCTGCGAATCGGTTTCAATCCGGAGACAAACTCCTCGTAGGTGTACTGAGGCGTCATCGGAACGCCGACCCGCGCAAGCGGCCCCGCAGGCGGAGATCCCCAGAATACCCCCGGCGGCACATTATGGGTGACCACCGTTCCCGCCTTGATTACGGCGCCGCGTCCGATGCGCACGTTCGGCAAAATGACGCAGTGCGGCCCGATAAAGACATCGTCTTCGATCACCACCGGCCCTGCATGCTCAATCGAGCGCTTGGGCCCGTAGTAAAAGTGTGAAAAAATCGAAACCCGGAGTCCGATCGTGCAGTTGTTGCCGATTGTGACAGCCTCCGGGTGCAGTTCGTCGATATAAACGTACTGGCTGATCCAGACGTTTTCGCCTATTTTGACGCCGCGAACCCTGTGCAGGCGGGGGCGCAGCCAGTACCCGCCCGGAATCGCCGCGGCAAACTTGTTCAGGATGCGCTGGAAGATTTCATACAGCTTGCCGCGAACGCGCCCGGGCCTCGACGCCGCGTGTCTGTCCCTGCGATGCAGGCGTGCCGGGGTTGTGATCTCAATGTCCATCGGTCCCCATCCCATTTGCCGGTGCGAACTCAACCGGTGTCATTCGAAGGTATTCGGTCGTGCGCTGCTTCCGGGTGAAGTCGGCGAAAGCGCGGCGCACCTGCAGCTCGCTCAATCCCATCGTCTCGGCCGCTTCTGCTGCCGGCACACCCTGTTCCATCGCATACCAAAGCATATCCATGGTCTTGAACGGCAGACGGAAAAAGAATTCTTCCTGCGTCTGACCGGCGCTATAGGTATCGGATGTGGGCGTGCGGGTGCGGATTTCCTCCGGAATCTCGAGGTATTCGGCAAGCTGGTACACCTGTGTCTTGTACAGGTGGATGATCGGACGGATGTCCACGCCGCCGTCGCCGTATTTCACAAAGAAGCCCTGGCCGTGCTCGTTTTTATTGGCTGTACCGACCACGGCATAATTGCGCAGCTCGGCATGGTAGTAAAGCATCGACATCCGCGTGCGCTGCTTGAAATTCGAGGCTGCCACAACCTGCAGATACTCCGGGAGCGGAATGCGCCGGGTCCTTTCCTCCCCTTCCGGTGTAACGATCGTAAGCTGCGGAATGTTCAGCGTATCTTCTTCGAGCATGTTTTCCGGCAATACGATTTTGGCCTTGTATCCGGCGACGGCGTCGTATTCGGGAAAAACACGCCGGATCGCCTCATCCCGGCGCAGATAGCAGCCGAAGCCTTCCAACACCGGAGTGATGACCTCGATGACCGGCTCGATGCCGTACCGGTTCGCCACCTTGCGGGCAAGGGCTTCACTCTCGGGATCGGAATCTCTCTCCGGCAACGCCAGGGCGAGGACTTTCTCCGGGCCCAAGGCGATGACGGACAGCGCCAGGACGACCGAGGAATCCACGCCGCCGCTGACGCCGACCACGCCGCCTCGTTTGTGCATGCGCCGGCCGACCGTCTGCCGGATCGCCGAAACGATCCGTTCGATTTCCGAGGCCGGATCGATATCAAGTACGTTCGGATGAAAGCTCATTTTTGTCTCCTAGTCAGAGGTAAGTGGTAAGAGGTAAGTGGTCATAGGCAAGCGGCGAGAGGGCGGGAAGCACTTACCGCTTTCCGCTTCCCTCTTCCCGCTTTGTTCCCACGCCCCTGCAAACCTTCACAGGATCGGCGTCTGAAAGCGGCGGCGGCATCCGGAAGTCGGCAACAAACTTCCGGTGTACGAGCTGGCTGGAGATAATCCCCACGATCGCCATATCATCGGTTTCTCCCATGGGAAAACCGCTTTCGATCTTTCCGACGAGCTGCGAAACCGCCGGCGGGTTAAACAGGCCGCTTGCCTTCAAAGATTCCGGCGAGATCAGCTCCCGCACGTAATCCGGGGTGGCTTCATTAAAGAAGCTCCGGTGAATGGGGGCGCGATAGGGGCGCTTGGGCCGGCGCCAGATCATCTCGGGCAGCCAGGATTTCGCCAATTTTTTGAGGATGTATTTTTCGGTCAGACCGTTTAGCTTGAAACGCGGAGGAAGCTGATTGCTGAACTCGATCAGCCGGTGATCGAGAAACGGGAAGCGACCTTCGACCGAATGGGCCATCACCATCCGATCGCCTTGGGAAGAGAGCAGATACTGACTCAGGAAGATCGTCGCCTCCAGATATTGCGCCTGACTGAGCGGATGCCAGCGCTCGAAGCCGGCCGGATAGGCCGGGCCCCCGGAGCCATTGGCCGCTGCGGCGGCTTCCCGCAGTTCGGCGGAAAAGAGGCGCCGCGTTCGGCCTGTGTTGCGCCAGCGAAGAGCGTGAGAATAGTCCGGAGCATCGACTTGCTCAAGCCCTTTCCTGAAGAAGCCCGCAAGATAAGCGGAATCACGGTCTTTCAGATGCCCGATATACGGATAGAGCCGCTTGAGCAGCAACGGCCGCAGCACGGAATTCGGCTGCCGCGCCCAGAAGCGCCTGACCTGCGCCTCCTTGAAGATGTTGTAGCCGCCGAGGAATTCGTCCGCCCCTTCTCCGGTCAGCACGACTTTGAAATGATGATCCCGAACCAGTTTGGAAAGCAAGTACATCGGGGCCGGAGAGGTGCGCAGCACGGGCGCCTCGGTATGCCAGATCACGTCGGGAAAAACGCGCCCGATATCTGCCTGCGTGATTTGCACGATATGGTGATCGGTGCCGAGATGCCCGGCCATCCGGTGCTGGAATTCGCTTTCGTCAAAGTCCGGATCGCTGAAGCTGATCGAAAACGTATCCAGCCGGTTTTGGTTGTAGTTTCGGATCACCGCCGATGTCGTCGAAGAGTCCAGGCCGCCGCTGAGGTATGCGCCGACCGGCACATCGGCGCGCAGCCGGATCTGGGTTGCATCGATCAGAAGAGAACGGAAGGCTTCGAAGCATTGGTCAAAATCGCGAGTCTCATCGGAAAAGGAATCCGGAAACTCGAGCTGCCAGTATGCCGTCTTCGTGATCGCACCTTTGCGCGCCATCAGGTAATGGCCGGGCGGAACGTCGACGATGTCTTTGAATGCCGTGCGGGGAGAAAGCGTGCTCCAGTACGTAAAGATCTGGTCGAGGGCCGCCGGGTCCAGGACGGCATCGACATCCGGGTGGGCCAGCAACGCTTTGATTTCGGAGCCGAAGATCAATTTGTTGTTTCGTACGGTGTAAAACAGCGGGAGGATACCGACCCGGTCCCTCGCCAGAAAGAGCGACTGTTCGCGCCTGTTCCAGATGGCAAATGCAAACTGGCCGTTGAGGTACTGCAGACAGCTCGGACCGTACTCCTCATAGAGATGAAGAATCACTTCGGTGTCGGACTGCGTCGTAAACCGATGGCCGCGTGTCTCCAGCTCCGGACGAAGCTCGATATAGTTGAAGATTTCTCCGTTAAAGACAATCCACAGGTTTCCGTCTTCATTACCGATCGGCTGCCGGCCGGTGCTCAGGTCGATGATGCTCAGGCGGGCGCTTCCAAGTCCGACCTGATCGTCAAGATAGATCCCGAATTCATCCGGGCCGCGATGCCGGAGCATGGCAAGCATCTGCCGCAAATGGCGTTCTTCGACGGGCGGCTGCGCGGTCAGATTCAGTGTTCCTGCGATTCCACACATGGGTTATGCACCGATAATTGATGTGATTGTGGTAGACATTTCAGCAATCCAGTGGCCGCATCCAGATCCCTGTAGGTGTAACGCTGCTTTCCATGGACAAGGGCCACTTTGTCCGGTAGTCTTGCAGCGCTCTGATAGAGAAAATCCTGCACCAGCATGAGAGATTCCTAGTTCCTGTGGCTCTGTTTGGTGCGCACGTAATTCGCCAGTTTGGAAACCGAATCGAAGTTGTCCGGAACGATTTCCTGGTCTTCTACCCGGATTTCGAAATTGTCTTCGGAGAATTTGACCAATTCCATCACCCCGAAGGAATCGACAATCCCCCCGTCGAGGAAAGAATCATTGTCGCCGAATTGATAACCGTTGTCACTGAACAAGATATTACGGATGATATAATCGCGAATCTGAGTCTCGATATTCATGATTTCCCCCTGTACATGGTGCCGTAAGCAGCAGGCTTGCCTGTATGAATTTTTCTTTTCAAATGTCCAAGACTTCCTGAGATGAGCTCTATCCTCGTTTCGTATCCGCTCAGGACGCCTTCCGAATGATGCCGGAAGAAAGCGCCTTCGCTTCGCAGTATCGTCTGATTTCGGATGCGACATATTCTATCTGATCGGTTTTCAATTCGGGGTACATGGGGAGTGAGACAAACTCCGTCGCGCATTTCTCTGCGACCGGACAGGCGCTTTTCCGGATTCCATTCGATCGGTATGCCTCCTGAAGGTGAACAGGCACGGGGTAGTGGATTCCGCAATGGATATCTTTTTCTTCGAGCGCCCGGATAAACCGATCCCTCTCCTGCACACGTATGGCATAGATGTGGTAGATGTGCCTGGCATACTCGGCCTTGACCGGTTCGACGACTCCGTCGATTTCGGAAAGGAGCCTGTTGTAGAGTCCCGCATTCGCCTCACGGTCCCTGTTCCAGCGGGGGAGATGCTTCAGCTTTACGTTCAGCACCGCTCCCTGCAACCCGTCCATTCGCGAGTTCCATCCGATCATCGAGTGAAAGTATTTTTTGGATTGCCCATGGTCGCGGAACTTTCGGATCGTTTCGGCCACTTCGGAATTGTCGGTGACAACGGCTCCGGCTTCCCCGTATGCGCCAAGATTCTTTCCGGGGTAGAAGCTGAAGCATCCGGTATCTCCCATCGATCCGGCCGGCCGTCCTCTGTATAGAGCGCCGTGTGACTGGCATGCGTCTTCGATGACGAAAAGCCCGTACCTTTTTGCAATTTCAAGGATGGGATCCATGTCCGCTGTCTGTCCGAAAAGATGAACGGGAATGACCGCTTTCGGTCGATTCGGTTTCGTCCCCCTCGCTTTCAGATAGTCTTCCAGCTTCTGAGGATCCATGGTGTAGGTTTTTTCATCGATGTCGATAAAGACCGGCGTCGCCCCGCTGAAACTGATCGCCTCGGCCGTAGCGATAAATGTGCTGGGAACGGTGATCACTTCATCGCCGGCGCCGACCCCCAGGGCGAGAAGGGAGATCCAAAGTGCATCGGTGCCGCTTCCGACACCGATGCAGTGGCGGCTGCCGCAAAACCGCGCGAAATTTTTCTCGAATTCCTCGGTAAACGGCCCTCCGGCGAAAGCGCAGGCATCGAGCACCTGTTGGATGGCTCCGTTGACCTCTTCTCGGATCGAATCATACTGGGATTTCAGATCTATAAACGGTACTTTCATGTTCGTTATTCCTCTATTTTCCTGATTATTCTTGCGGGATTTCCGGCGACAATGGTGTTGGGTGGCACATCTTTTGTCACCACACTTCCTGCGCCGATGACCGCCTTTTCTCCAACAGTGACTCCACATAGAATCGTTGCGCTCGAGCCGATAGAAGCGCCTTTCTTTACCAGCGTCGGCACACAGTTCCAGTCTTGCTCCGACTGCAGATCGCCTTTTTCATTCGTCGCCCGCGGAAATCGATCGTTGATGAAGGTGACGTTATGCCCGACGAAGACATTGTCTTCGATCGTCACTCCTTCGCAGATAAAAGTGTGGCTCGATATCTTGCAGTTGCTTCCGATGCGGCTTCCTTTCTGAACCTCGACAAACGGTCCTATCTTTGTGCCGCTTTCGATTCTGCAGCCGTAAAGGTTGACAAAGTCGTTGATCTTGACGTCTGTCCCGAGTTGAACGTCCGGTGCTATTTTTTTCATGGTTTCCGTCTCGAAAGGAGAGATTCCGGGCGGATTTCGAGCTGCGCCGAAACCGGTAAGGGATAAAAGGATCCCGGGATGGATTACTAAGAAATACCAGGGAACCTTTACTGGGTAGTCAAAACGCGTACAAAGGGAAATCGATGATTGCTTACAGCCCGAGCATCGGGTTTGAATGGGCCAGGTCTGTGCCTGCGAGAATCAAATAGCCCGGGCTGCGCTTAGGTTGGCAACGCTTTGAAGGCGAGTCGGTCTCTGGAGTTTGGATTCTCCGATAAGGATCTTTGCCCCCTCTCTGCGAAGAGATTCCAAAGAGGCTTCCAGGATTTCGACGACACGATAACCGTCATAGCCGCTGGTTTCCGGCTTTTTTCCGGATTTGATGCAGTCGATGAAGTGCTGGCATTCGATTTTAAGCGGCTCGTACTGTTTGAGATAAGGTGCGTACATGTCACCGTAGTGGTAGGAGTAATGAAATTCCGCGAAGGTATCGTAGTGCGGCGGAGTTTCCACCCGTTTATCATAGATTTTGATCTTTTCGATCGGTTCGACATCGTTGTAGACAAGCATACGCTTGCTGCCGACAAAGGTCATCTCCCGGACCTTGTTGGGATCGAGCCAACTGCTCTGAACGGTGGCAAAGGCTCCGTTTTCGAAATTCAGCACCATGGAAGTGACATCTTCGATGTTTCGGTTGACGTGCGCCTTCCCGTGGCAGTTGACCGATACAGGGTTTTTTCCCATGACGTATAGGATGATGGAGATATCATGAGGCGCAAGGTCCCAGGTCACGTTGATGTCGGTCTGAAAAAGACCCAGGTTGAGCCTGCGTGCACTGATATACTGAATTTCCCCCAGATCGCCGTGGCTTACGATCTCTCTGATCTTTCTTACGGCCGGCGAATAAATGAAGGTATGGCCGACGAGAATGATCAACTTCCTGTTTTCGGCAATTTCGATCAATTCCATGCACTCTTCCACCGAAGACGCCATCGGTTTCTCGATGAAAACATGTTTACCCGCCTCGAGGCTCGCTTTGGCGATCTCATAGTGGAATCGCACCGGTGTGGCGACCACGACGGCATCAATTTCCGAGCTGTTGATGACCTGATTGTAGTCGTTCCTCGTTTCAATGCTGCTGTAGAGAGACTTCATATGGGCCAGCCGGTCGGCATCGAGGTCGCAGGCCATCTTCATCCGGCAGCCTTCGAGGGAATTGAAGTTTCTTAACAGATTGGGTCCCCAATATCCACAGCCGATGATTCCGATGTTAAACATGGCTATCCGCTCCTTCACTGTACACTTTCTCTTTTGGATCGTTTCCGATCATTTCAAAAAAAATCGCAAAGGGTGTTTTGGCCATAATTTTTAAATCTTCGAAAAAGGAAACGTTTCTTGAGTAGCGGATGTCCAATCGCACCATTTCCTTAAACGAGAGCCGGTTTTTCCCGCTGACCTGCCAAAGCCCTGTCATTCCGGGCACCGAATCGAATCGGCTGTTGTGCCACATCAGATACTGCTGGACTTCGTACGGGATGGGGGGTCGGGCGCCGACAAGGCTCATCTCCCCGCGCAGAACATTGATCAACTGCGGCAGCTCGTCCAGACACAATTTCCGCATGATTCTACCGAAGGGAAAAATTTGGGAATTCCGATCATCCAGCTTGATCATGGGCCTGTCTTGATCCTTGTTGCCGTTGACAAGCTCCACCCAGTATTTCTGATGGTCCGTCGTATCGGCCCCGACCCTCATCGTTCGAAATTTTAGAAATTCAAACTTTTTCCCGCCGTACCCGATTCTTTGCTGTTTAAATAAAACGGGTCCCGGCGAGACGATCTTTATCAGCAATGCGACGATCAGAAAGACGGGAGAAAGTATGATCAAAGCGGAAATAGAGCCGAAGATGTCGATGGTTCGCTTCCACAACGGGGTCTTTCGCGCCAGAATCGGTTTTATGTCGCCGTTATCTTCCGAACAGGCGGCTTCGAGTCCGGCCGTCTGCCGTCTTGCTCCCTCGCTGCCCGATTCTCCAGCGGCTTCCAGGTTCTGCAGCAATATCTTCCCTTCGATTCCGCAGGATTCCTCTTTATCTTCATCGCCGTTCGATGACGAAGTATCGATCTTAGAAGGATAGGGATAGACTCTGCAGTCCGGAATGGGTTCGTTTCCGGGCACTGCCTTCAGGATTTCACCGGCGATTTTCCAGGCGATCTTCTCGTCGCTGTTGTAAAGCAGAAAACCGATGCTGTCACGATCGATCCATCCCGCTTCATCCGTCAGCCGGATCCGTGCACAGACCTTCTGTTGCAGCTTCTCCCTGGATTTGCGCTTGATGCCTTTCAAACCGAAAATGATCAGGGCAAAAGGAAAGCCGCCCCTGTCGGTCCGGCTTCGTTCCTTCTCAAGCGCCTTATAGAAAACTTCTTTCGATTGAATCCGTTCTATTGCTTCCATTTTATTCGCTCTCTGCCCTCTCTCCCGTTTCGTGATGCATTGTTCTACGGGTATCTGTAACCCGATGAGCGCTGAACTGAGTACTTTCCTCTGCATAGCTCCGCCTGGTCGATTACATCCTCTCTATCCGGATGCAATCTACAATGCGATCGGCTCCAGCCGATTTCTCACGCTCGAACTTGGGTCAGGCCCGCTTCGCAGAAACCGCTTACCGTTCATGCGATTTCTCGAAGGTCTAAAGGTTTATAGAAAATTCGATCTCTTTCGCTTCGAGCCTCTAATTGTTGATGTCGTACGCGAATCCGAAACTTACCCCTCGGAAGAGCAGGAGTTGTTCGATGTACTGGTTGACGAACTTGTTTGCCTTGGCAATCGCGGATTTCGGCACATAGACGATGTCATTCGGCATGAGTTCGAAATTAGAGGCATCGCCGCCTGCATACATCGCGCTTGCCAGATCGACTCGAATCGGTACGGGACGGTTGTCCTCTCCTTTTCGAATGACGAGCGCCTCGGACGGCTGGGCCGTCTCCAGGAATCCTCCCGCCTGAACGACCGCCTGAAGCGGTGTCAAGCCGGACCGCATCTCGATGATCCCCTGGGTGTCAACTTCTCCGCCCACAAAGATCTGATGTCCGGAAAACGAGCGGACAAGAACGGTTACCTCCGGTTTTCTCAACTCCTTGGAATAGAGCTGGGTCAGTTCGTTGTCCAGTTGGGAAGGCGTTTTTCCCGCAGCCTTCACATTATCGAGGAGCTGGACCGCGATTATTCCGTCGGGGCGAACGGTGACCAATTCATTGAGTTCGGGGTTGTAGAAGAATTTGACTTCCAACTGATCGCCCGGCAGGATGACATATTCCGCGGACGGTTTGGGTAAAGGCGCCTGCGCGATCGAAACAGGTTCCATCGCCGTATACGATGCACAGGCAGAAAGCAGAACTACCATTGCCAACAGAGCCGAGCTGACGACGAACTTTCTTTTTGTTTCCATTTTTCATCCCCTTCTTCGATTCCCACAGAGCCCTAGAGTGATCTCCTTTGTTCCGTTCGGGAGCGGCAATCCCGGAATGCCGATTCTCTGTCTTCTCTGGGTTGTTAATTAGAGCCTCTTATAAAGCCAGTCCGGTATGTAGAACTTCCTTCGGTTGATCACGACTCCGAGAAGAAACGCGCCTGCATCTTCCAGCATCCTTTTCCCGCGCAAGGCCACTTGGCGCCTTGTTTTACCGTACGTAATCACAAGAACGACACCGTCCACCTTGGCGCAGATGGCCTCGGTGTCCGGAAAAGCGTTTAAAGGGGCGGAATCGATGATGATATAATCGAAATTTTTTCGGGCGGTTTCCAGGAAAAGGTTGAACCTGGGAGTATTGAAATTGCCGTTGCTTACAGGTTTATAGACGCCGCTCGGCATCAGAAAAAGTTTTCCGGGCCCGACCTTCTGAAACTGCGCTGCGGGTTTGTCCTCTTTTGTCAGGACATCGTAGATGCCTCCGCTCGGCTCGATTTGAAAGACCTCATGCAACCCCGGTGTCCTCAGATTGGCATCGACAAGAAGCACTCTATACCTGAAATCCGATGCCAGGGAGGTGGCCAGACTCGCCGCCGTGGTCGAGGTGCCGGAGCCCTGCGCCGTACCGGTGAGCAGTATCGTCCGGATCGGCCTTCCGTTTTGACGGCTCAAGATCCTGGATTTCAAGTCATGAATCCGGCCGGGTGCAACCTGGATGGAGGAGCGCCTGGTTGGTGTTAAAATCATCGGGTCATGCGACTCCACCACTGGAGACTCGACCCTTTTAAGTTCTGTTTTCGCTCTTTCCAGAGCTTCGAATGTTCTACCCATGATCCTTCCTTTAGTCGGAATTTCAATTAATTCCGATGAAAGCCATTGCCGTTCAAATCTTTAATCGCTTCCTTGACCACAGACTTTTTGACCACCCGTGAATTCATCCCGAATGCGATCAGCAAGGCGTTGTCGCAGAGAATGTTTATCTTGCGAGGGGTTCCCTGGGAAAACTTCCAGATCTGTCTCAAGGCGCTCCTCTTGAAAAGCTTCGGTCCCTCGTAATTGACAAGGTCCAGCCGGTGATTGACGTAGGCGTACGTATCCTTTTTATCCATCGTGGCGATTTTTCGTTTCAGGCTGATGCGCTGCACGAACTGGCGCATGTGGTGGCGGCTCAATTTGGCTTCCAGCTCCGGCTGGCCGGCGAGAACGATCTGGATGAGCTTGTTCCGGCGATCTTCCAGGTTGGAAAGGAGCCGCAGGTTCTCGATGGCTGTATCGCTTAAGTTTTGAGCCTCGTCTACGATGATCACGACATTGCCGCCTTTGGCCGCCTGCTGGATGGCAAAGTTGTTCAGGCGCCGCAGAGCGGTAAACTGGGTCAACTTGCCCGTCGGCTTCAGAAGATTCAGCTCGTCCAGGATCATCACAAGGATATGGCCGTACGGCAGATTGGTATTGAATATGTGAGCCCACTTGGTCTTTTCATCCAATCGGTCGATGGCCGCGTTGAGCAGGGTGGTTTTCCCGGTGCCTACTTCTCCGATGATTGTGATAAAGCCGCGTCGCTCGCCGATTCCATAGAGGATGGAAGCCAGCGCCTCCCTGTGCCCGTTTGTCAGATAGAGGAAACGCGGGTCGGGGGTTACATTGAATGGCTTTTCCGAGAATCCGAAATGTTCGCAGTACATCCTTCATCCATCCTATCGGTTAGCTGTTTTTGGGTTAGCTGTTTTTGGCCATTTCCGGAATCGAAGCGAGGACCGGAAGCTGCAGAACCGCTTCGATCTCGTCGATATCTTCCAACCGGTCATCCAGCAGTTCGGCCAAGAAGGCAAATGTCAGCCCGCCCAAAGATCCCAGGAGCAAGGCCAGTGCAAGATATAAGGTTTTGTTCGGGCTTACCGGCTTCAGCGGAACGTGCGCCGGTTCCGCCAGGCTGACGCTTGTAATCTTTTCTGAATCCATGGCGTCCGAGATGCGGGATTCTTCATATTTGGAGAGATAGAGTTGGTGATTTTGCCGATCTTGCTCGACCTCCTGCCTCATTTGGTTATAGGTGACCTCTATTTTATCCAGCTCGTCGAGCTCGTTGCGGTAACTGGCAAGCTGATCGGTTTGGCTGGCGATTTTGGCCTTGACTGCTTTCAGGTCCGCCCTGCCGCGCAAAAGCTCCTGCTGAAGGGTCTGGTGGACCGGATTGATCCCGGAGCGCTTGTTGTCGTATCTTTTTGCCTCCTGCTCGTTCAATTTCTTTTCAACCATCGCGATCTCGTCTTTTACGCTCTGAACCAGCCGGCTTTCATCGGTGTATTTTGAAAGAAGATCCTTTTCCTTGAGCTTTAGTTCCATCAGCCGGGTTTCGAGTGTGCTGATCAGGTAGGGGTTCTGATTCACCTCTTCCCCCTGGGCGATATTTTGAGGAACGGAATCCAGTTGCGTGGCGAGAAGCTGAATCCGGTTCTGGATTTCCGCTTCCTCTGTGAGGGCTGTATTCAAGGCCGCACGTGCATCGGCCACCTGCCGGAGCAGTAGATTCTGCTGCTCCTTGAGCTCCGTGACGTCGTGTTGCTGCTTGAGCGCCTGAAGCGTGGCTTCGGAACGCGAGAGTCTGCTTTGCAGGATTTCGGATTGGCGTTGAAAGAAATCCAGGGACTGAGGGGTCTTGTGAACGACAAGATGGCGCTCCAGATATTCCTTGACCATCGTATTGAGCACCTTGGCTGCCAAATGCCGGTCGTGGTGTACGAAACGCACCGCGATGACATTGGATTTTCTGACACCCCAGACACTGAGGTTCTTCAGGAATTTAATGACTGCTTTCTGCTCCGGCGAACCGCCCGTATCCTCATCCGATACGGCCTCAGCCTCGATGTCCGGATATATCGTCTTCGCACCCAGAGAGGCGACCACTTTTTCGGCGAGGGACATGCTCTTCAGGATCTCGATTTCGGAGTTGATCTGCTCCTCCTGGCGGTTCATATTGATGATCGGGGTACCCTTTGCCATCGTAGGCATATAGACGCTTTCACGGCCAACCTTCACCAGGATTTGCGCCGAAGACTCATAGGTGGGTTTAATAATGAATGCTGCGGCCGCTGCGGCCGCCACGGTAGTGAAGAAGAATAACAGGATCGAGTGCTTCCGTTTAAAGATAATTTTAAAAACACCCCTAAGGGACACCCGTGCAGGATCTCGTGCTTCCATTGCTGTTCTCCCCCTTGTCTATGGAACCACTCGCTGGTTTGAAAGTCTTGTAGCCGATTGTCTAGTCAAATGTCGCTAACGCTTCATCGTCCCTCATTTCTTCATCTGTGCTTGCAAAATAGAACCGAACATAGATTGTAGAAATGGGGCGAACACTGTATTGTTCATGCATTTATCATGTAGTTGGAAAAACATATCGAATCCGAGAGAAGACAAAGTCCGTGCTCACCGACTCGGTGACAAAATATTCGACCCAGAAATTCTCTCTTAACCTTCACTGTTCATTTACCCGATACGTAGGATCTGATACGAATTAGAAAGTATGATGCGTAAAACTTATACTGAACTATATAGCTCCACCTCATAAGCGGGAAATGGGGTAAGTACCTTATCCTGAATGGTTTTCAAACCTATATTCCGCTGTGTTCCAAAGAGCGGAAGAATTTCCACTGTTCCGGTTAAAATCAAAGAGAAATAACAGGGCTTTAGAGGCGAACCCAAAGCTGAGGCGGTCGTCTGAAAAGTAGGTAAATACCCTTATCGATTGGGTATTGGTATGCACAGGAAAAATTCCAAACGGCGCATATTGCGGAAAAATGAAGGGGGGTACCGGCGTTCGAACGGCGAGATTATGACTGGGTGGGGGCTCCGGAACAAACCCGCATACGACTCTCAGGCTCTCGGAGTTTTTATGGGTTCGGGCGCCTCGCCGGGGACTCGTTTACGATACGTATTTAACCCTATCTCCGTGGGATGAAGCGGATCCACTGACATACGGGCAAAAAAGGAACCCCTCCCGGCGATGATTTCGCCGGGAGGGGGTGAAGTCGTGACGGATTTTCAAACCAGTTGTAAGGCCGAATCCTTTGCTTTCAATCCTGGCATCTGCGGCCTGACCTGTTTTTTCTGTCGATTCTGGTTACTGCGTCTTCGGGGCTGTTTCCGGCTGGGTTCCTGATTCAGGGGAAGTCGCTGCACCCGATGATCCAGAGTCGCTGCCTGTCGCCCCGGGGGTGGTTTCCGTACCCGGAAGCTGGCTGCCGGGGGTTGATTCCAGGCTCGGCTGCGTCCCTGCGGCCCCTTCTTCACCGTAAAATGCGCGTACGTTTTCCTGGTATCCCGGAGAGAAGAACTCGTCCCAGTTGTCGGCCTTGAAGCTCGGCGCCTGCTCCAGCTTCGCTTTATCCAGATTCACCATCAGCTTGTCGTCCTGAAAGTTTGCCTGGGCACTGGACCACGGGATCGGGATGAGGTCCTCTCCCATACCGAGAACACCGCCGCGGGAGATGATCAGGTGGCTGATCTCGCCATTCTGACCGACGATCAGATCCTCGACCTTGCCCAGGTCATCGCCCTGTGCATTGACGAGATTCTTGTCCAGGATTTCACTGGCCTTGTATTCGGAGCGCATGCTCATCGTCTGATCTTTGCTCATCTCTTTGCTCATCGTCTGATCCTGCGCTCCCGGAGCCGCCTCCTGGCTTTGAATGCCGGGGACCGTCTGGCTCTGATCCGTCGACTGCTGGGTTTCTGTGCCGGCGGCAAACGCGGTTGCCGAAACAAACATGATTGTCATTAAAACCGCTGCAATTCCTGTCCTTTTCATTTACACCTCCATTGTTCGTTTGTGCCACGACTTCCAAATTTGCCGCAAGAATAACCATCCTGCGTAGCATCAAAGAGCCGATGCCCTTTTGCGTCTCTGATACTATGAATCCGGCATTCCGTTCACAATGGGGAAAAAGTCGTATTTCCGGCTGGGTAGGATCAGGAATTTTGATCCCGTTTTAGGAGTAGGATTCGAACCGGCGGAAGCCGGATGGCCTCTTCAAATGATCCGGACAACGACATACTTGACAATCCCGCAGCGGCGCAGTATCTGAGAAGCTGCGCACGTAAACGATTTTCCCGGCAATTTCTACAACCATTCCAAACGAGGAGGTACAAGCGATGAAAAGAAGAGTTCCATTCCTGACGATTCTATCAGTACTTGCTCTTGTTTTCGCTCTGGCGGGTTCGGCGGATGCACAGAAGAAACGGTTTTTCGGGATTGCGACCGGCGGCACGGGCGGCGTCTATTATCCCCTGGGAGGGGCGAGCGCCCAATGCCTGAGCAGTAAGATCGCGGACATGATCGTAACCGCTCAGAGCGGAAACGCCTCCGCAGCCAACGTCAACCTGATTGCCCGGAACGAAGTGGAATCCGGACTGGCCCAGAACAATGTGGCCCTTGCGGCTTGGACCGGCGACAAGGAATCCTGGAAGACCCCGCCGGTTCCGAAGCTCAGAGGAATCGCCTCCATGTATCCGGAGACGACCCATTTCGTTGCTCTGAAAAAATCAGGCATCAAAACCGTTCACGACTTCAAGGGGAAACGGATCATCGTCGGCGACAAGGGGAGCGGCACGGAATTTGACAGCCGGAGAATTCTGGATACGATGGGGTTGTCCTACAACGATATCGAACCGGTGTTCGTCTATTACGCGACGGCGGTCCAGCGCCTTCAGGACGAACAGGCCGATGCGGTCATCTGGACATCGGGTGTCCCCAATGCGAATATGATCGAAATCGCCACAACAAAAGAGGTGGTCTTTCTCGATTTTCCGGAGGATCTGACAAAGAAGATCGGCCAAAAATATCCGTACTACGCACCGGTGACCATTCCTGCCAAAATTTATCAGCATCAGCCGAATGAAGTAAAAACCATCGGCATCATCGCCCTCTGGGTGACATCGGCCGATGTGACTGAAAAAGACGTCTATGACGTCACTTACAACTTCTGGGAAGCCACTCCGCTGCTCCATGACACAGCACAGAAGGACAAAGTGAGCTGTGCGACGCTTCTTGCAAATGTCCACAAGCAGGGTGAAAACGTAAAAATGGAAACAGCTCTGCTGGGGATGACGGTTCCGCTGCACGCCGGTGCCTATAAATATTACAAGGAAAAGGGAGTCAAGGTACCCGACAATCTCATTCCGCCGGAAGCGAAAAAATAATC
>QZKK01000127.1 GCA_003599475.1 Desulfobacteraceae bacterium | reverse complement strand
ATCGCGGCACGGGCCGCTGAAAAGGCTTTCCCGGGATCTTCAACCACCCGGCTCACCCATCCCTGCTCCCGCCGGGTTCTTATCCGGGAAGGATCGACCTCTGCGATGATGCCCACGCCCCCCGCGATTTCGACCGCCCTCCCCTGGGCTCCGCTCATCCCTCCGAGCCCGGAGGAGACAAAAAGGATGCCGCTTAAATCATTTTCCGCGGGAACCCCGCATTTGACTCTTGCGGCGTTTAAAAGGGTGCTGTAAGTGCCGTGTACGATCCCCTGGGGGCCGATGTACATCCAGCCGCCGGCGGTCATCTGGCCGTAGTTGGCCACCCCGATGGCCGCAGCCCGATGCCAGTTCTCCTCGTCATCGAAGCAGCCGACCATCAGCGCATTGGTCAGAATCACCCGCGGGGCTTCTTCGGGCGCAGCGAACAGTCCCAGGGGGTGTCCGGATTCCACCACCAGCGTCTGATCGGAGCGCAGAATTTCAAGGTACTTCTTGATCAACCGGTACTGCATCCAGTTCTGGCAGACCTGCCCGGTTTCGCCGTAGGTGACGAGCTCATAGGGATACAGGGCGACATCGAAATCCAGGTTGTTGTCGATCATGACCTGAAAGGCTTTCCCCTCGATGCAGGCTCCGGCATACGAATCGATCGGTCCTGCCTTGATGCGGCCTTCCGGGCGGAACCGGTACCCGTAGATGCGCCCGGTGGAAGTGAGCTCGTCGAGAAATTCGGGTGCAAGTTCGGCATGCCATTGATTGGGAATGTAGCGAAGGGCGTTTTTCAGGGATAGAACGGTGTCCCGCCGGGAAAGAGTGAATTTCCTCTTTGGGGCCCTGCGGATGCCTTGAATGAATTGCCGCTTTTCGGGAAGGTCTTCGAACATCTCCTGTGAAAGAACGGTCATTGTCCCCGATATCCCGGAGTCGTTCGGCATGGTTTTCTCCTTTGCCCGCGACCGGATCGCCGGCAGGACGGAACGGACCTTTTGCGTGGGCCTTGAAAACGGAATTGTGTCATTCCCCTTTTTGATATACTAATATGGAAAAAAAAACCGCGCAATAGGTTCGAAAATCATCAACAACGATTGACTTCTTTAGGAAGAGCGAATGAAGGAAATCCTGATCGGTATCGACGGCATGACCCTGGAAGATCTGGCAGCCGTCGCCAGAGGAGGTGCCGGGGTTCGGCTCCGGGAGGAATCGGAAAATCGAATCATCGAAAGCCGCAGGCGGTTGATCCGGTGGATGGATGAAGGTAAGACCATCTACGGAATCAACACGGGATTCGGGGCTTTAAGCGATATCGTAATCTCAGCCAAGGACACGCGAAGGCTCCAGCAGAACATCCTCATGAGCCACTCGGCCGGTGTGGGAAATCCTCTGGACATCGAGACCGTCCGGGCGGTGATGACGCTTCGGATCAAGGATCTGGCGCGCGGCCATTCGGGAATCCGCATCGAAACCGTCCGCCACCTGATCGCGCTCCTGAACAGGGGCGTATGCCCTCTGGTGCCGGAGCAGGGGTCCGTGGGGGCAAGCGGAGACCTGGCGCCTCTGGCGCATCTGTCACTGGTTCTTATCGGATTGGGCGAGGCATTTCATCGGGGCCGGCGGCTGCCTGGAAAGGATGCCCTGGCCGCCTGCGGGCTTGAGCCGATCCGGCTGGAAGCCGGAGAAGGCCTGGCCCTGGTAAACGGTACCCAGGTCATGACCGCAATCGGCGGGCTTGCCGTCTATGACGCCGATCGGCTGTCGAAGCTGTCCGATATCGCCGCCGCCATGAGCCTGGAGGTTCTCATGGGATGCCGCACGGAATTCGATTCCCGGATCCATGCCGTAAGACCCCATCCGGGTCAGGCGGCTTCGGCCGACAACCTGGCGCGAATCACGCGAAGCAGCGAGATCATCTCCTCCCACAAGGACTGCGCCCGGATTCAGGATGCCTACAGCCTGCGCTGCTCGCCCCAGGTGCACGGGGCCAGCCGGGACGCCATCGGCTTCGTGAAGAAGGTGATTGAAACCGAGATGAATTCCTCGACCAACAACCCGCTGATCTTCCCGGAAGACGACACCTTTCTTCTGGGAGGAAACTTCCACGGGCAGCCGGTGGCCATGGCGCTCGATTTCCTGTGCATGGCGGCGGCCGAGCTTGCCAACATCTCCGAGCGGCGGATCGAACGGCTGGTCAATCCCATGCTGAGCGGGCTTCCCGCTTTTCTGGTGAAAGACGGGGGGCTAAACTCCGGATTCATGATCGCCCAGTACACCGCTGCAGCGCTTGTCTCCGAAAACAAGACACTTTCCCACCCGGCATGCGTGGATTCCATCCCCACCTCCGCCAACAAGGAGGATCATGTGTCCATGGGCACCATTTCGGCGCGAAAGGCAAAGGGGGTGGTCTTGAATTCGGAACGGGTGGTTGCAATCGAGCTGCTCTGTGCGGCACAGGCGCTTGACCTTTTCACAAACCTCAAACCCGGGGAAGGCACGATGTGCGCATACCGCGCGATTCGACGGGCCGTCTCCCACCTGGACACCGATCGTGTGATCTCAGCCGATATCGATCGGATGCTTCAACTGATGAAAAGCGGAGAGATCCTGGATGCGGTGGAAAATTGTGTCGGGAAGCTGCATTGATTTCCACGGTAAACCACGAAACACACGAAATACACGAAAAAGGGGCCTAAGAAATCGTTCTCGGTATTTCGGGTTTTTCGCAGGTCGCTGTCCCTTTGAGTACTCTGCGGCTTTGCGTGAGACCTTTACTTTCCTTTTTTGCCGATCGCGGTGCCCCCGGGGGCAGAACGGCTATCCGGCCTCCGTCCGGCCGTCTCTTTCCCCATCACCGCCAGCAAAACAGCCGCCAGTCCGATCAGAACCGCATTGAAGGTCATGGCGATACTGTAGCCTGAAACACCTTCGATCCGGCCGGAGAAGGCTTCGGAAATCCATCCCAGCAGAATCGGGCCGATGATGAACCCGATGTCCCCGAAGGTTCGGTAAAGCCCCATGACCAGCCCGGCTTTCCCAGGAGGGGCCATATCCGCTGCAAAGGCCGCCGGCGCCGGCCCGATGACTCCGGTGCCCAGGCCAAGCAGGATACCCGCTGCGAAGAAAACCAGCACGCGGCCTGCACAGGCAAACAGGACCAACCCGGCGATGGCAAGCAGCGCGCCGGGGAGAATCACCGCCTTTCGTCCGAATCGATCCGCCATGGCTCCTGCGGGCAGCACCAGCAATAGATTGATGACTGCAATGACGGTGAACAGCAGGCCGAGCTGGGTGGCCGACATGCCCGCCCTTTCTACGGCCAGGAGGGGCAGCAGCGTCTGCCTGGAACCGGTACGGGTAAAAAAAACCACCAGGGTAAACAGGCAAACGAGAAAAAATGTCGGTATGGCAAGCAGGGTTGCCGTGGTCTGCAGGCTCGATGGCTCGCACGCTTCTTGACAGGTGCCGGACGGCGGTGAATCCGGCGAGGGAGGCTTCTTTTTTCGGGTCTCCGGCAGCCGGGAAAATATCCAAAGGGCTGCAGCGGCGGCAAGACCTGCGGCTACGAAAAAAGGCCATCGATACCCAAGGGCATCTGCGACAAAACCGCCGATACCGGGGCCTATGCTCGTCCCGAACAGAAGGCTTCCCTGATGGATGCTCATCAGGCGGCCCCGATTCTGCAAAGTCGAGATATCTGCAATAAATGCAGCCGATCCCGTCATGCTCATGGCGGAACCGGCACCCGAGATAAACCGCCAGAGCGCCATCGCCGGCGCATTGCCGGCCATACCCGTCATCAACAGGCCCACTGCGGTCAGCATCAACCCGGATCCGATCAATCTTCTGCTGCCGATGCGTTCTGAAAGCAGCCCGGCCGGGACATTGATAAACAGGCGTGAGAGACCGAAAACCCCCACTACAAAGCCGATGACCGTGGCGCTGACGCCCAGGGTCCGGGCAAAGAGCGGCAATACCGGAGACATGATGCCCTGGCCGAGCATGGAAATGGCGGTGGAGACGCACACCGCCAGAATTCCCCTGTCCAGGCGCATCATCAACCGCCCTTTCCATCTAAAGATACACGCGGACACGATTGAATCATTGGAATAATGGAATACTGGAAAAATTGGCTCGGCGCAACCTCTCAGAGGGTTGTAAAATCCGGCCACCCGGCGGAATCCATAAGGTTTCATTCTCACGAGCCCGGCCGCTGGCCGCTGGATACTTGATGCTGGATTCTGGATGGCTGAAGCGGCCAGTTTGATCGAATCAGAAACTGAAGAGAAGGACGCTGAACACTGAACGCTGAACACTGAACACTTTGAAGTTTCGCACGAGCGCCGCCCCTGGCTGCAGGCATCCAGTTTGATCAAAGCCAGAAACTTGTTCATTACTAATTGATTTTGTTCCTTAATTCGATGTTGGACGTTCGATGTTCGATGTTCGACGTTTATGTAGTCTCATACAAGAACTGCTGCCTGTAATCGGTCCTTGCCCATGCCTGACATCGGGGATCCTAAAAGATCATCGACTTCCAAATCAAATCATATTAAAATGCATACTCTCCAAAATACAAAGCGACCTATGAGGGCTGTGGAATTGAAAATCGGACTCGTGATACCATGTAATGCGGATACGAACGCAAAAAGCTTTTACGATTACAAGTTTATTGCAGATTTCGTATATTCGAAGAAATACTTCTCATATCTTCTGGCGGTTCCCGTACTGATATCGCTGACCCCGAAGGAACACGAAATCAGGGTATTCGATGAAAACATCGAAGATATCGACTATGAATGGGAAGCGGATCTAATCGGCATCAGCGTTCGCACGATGTATGCGCATCGAGCCTATGAGATTGCGGGTCGTTTCCGGAAAAGGGGTGTCAGGACGGTTTTGGGGGGTATCCACCCCTCCCTATGCACCGAGGAAGCGCTTCACCATTGCGATGCGGTGGTCATCGGCGAAGCCGAAAATGTCTGGGGGGAGCTGATCGAAGATGCCAAGGCAGGTCGTCTGAAAAGAACATACAACGCCGAAACAGCATCCGATCTTACCGCCAAGACAATACCGAATCGATCGAAGCTGACAAGATCCCGTTACTTTTCCGATATTGTCCAAACCACCAAGGGCTGCCCCTTTGCGTGTGAATTCTGCTCCGTTCATGTCTATGACGGACAGCGCATCCGCCATAAATCGATCGATCAGGTGATCGATGAGATCGAGGATATCCAGGAATCCAGCGGCAAATTTAAAAAGAAATCGATTTTTTTTGCCGATGACAATATCATCGCCGACAAAAAGTACGCGGAAAAGCTCTTTACGGCCTTGAAACCCTATCAACTCAACTGGTCCTGCCAGGCTTCCATCAACATCGCGAAAGAAGACGCGTTGCTCCGGTTGATGAAGGAAAGCGGATGCGGAGCCATTTTGATCGGCCTGGAATCCATATCCCAGCAGAACCTGACGGCCATGGGGAAAAAGGTAAACCTCAAGACAGACTATCTTGCGGCGATCAAAAAAATTCAATCGTATGAGATCCTCGTTCACGGCTCCTTCATTATGGGCTACGACTTCGACACCGCGGCCGAATTTGACGAGCTCATCGAATTCATTGAAGATTCGAATCTGCTCATGCCGCTCATCAACATTCTTACGCCCTTTCCGGGGACAAAGCTTTTCCATCGCCTGGAACGAGACGGAAGAATTCTACACAGGGACTGGCAAAGATACGACAGCAAAACCGTTGTCTTCAAGCCTGCCAAGATGGCACCGGAGGAACTGGCAGCGGAATACAGACGCGTCATCCGAAGTGTCTATTCATTCGATGCGATACACCGGAAATTGAAATACTTCTGGCATCTCGATTTCTGGAAACAGTCCAACCGGGTGGATTCAATAAGATTTCGGTACCGGCTCCTTTTTGCGCTCCGTCTCTGCACCCTGCTCTTTTCAATGAAACTCGAACGATCGAAATTCATACTGAAATTGCTGCCCAGAATGTTCGATAAACGGATCCGAATATCCACTGTCCTGACGCTGATGGCCTACAACGATTATGCCTACACGGACTAGCTTCCGGAACGGCGCACGAGAAGAGCGTCCAATGGATTTCCGCGGCGGATCCTCTCGAACCATTTGAGAACCATATGAGAATTGATCTTAAGGTCCATCTCTGATATAGTCTCCGTATAGTCTGAATTGATTGCTTTATAGAGCGTAAAGCGGCTTGTTTCAAGACCGCCACTTTCGGTATGCCTTCACGTTGAACCGTATTTTTCCTCCTGTATCCGGGTGGGGCCGGTCCTGCTAGAAATATACGGCCAGAGACATACGGATCGATGTCGGGAAACCCAAACCCAGGAGGGAATATGGAAAAAATCGCGGAGATCGCGGAGATCGAATTCAAGGTCGGAGAAAGCTATTCGAATGAAAAAGGTGTTTTCGAGGTGATGTCCATCGATGGCGACCAGATCGTCATCCAGTTTGAAAACGGCGAAAAGATAAGCAGCGATATCGCGATGCAGCGCCGGATTCAGGACCGCCGGCAGTGGGAACAGTCGGTGAGGGAAAGGGAGGCGGCATCCCCGAAAACCAAGCCTCGCCGCAAGGCCGAACGGAAGCCCGCCAAATCCTTCAGCGGCCTACAATCAGAGGTTTTTCAGGAAAAAATCAGTGATACCCAGTGGCGCAGCCGCCAGCAGCTCGGCGGCAGCGTTGCCTCACAATTGAGCTTTGATCGCTTCAAATTCAATTCCTGGGCCGCCTCGACCAAAAACGAGATTCATTGGGCGGACACCTCTCATTGGAAATCCAAAAAGATACCCCATGTGGCGAAGTTTTTCGCACGGGCCGACGAGGCATCGTTTTCCTGGGGATTCTACATCGAGCGCCCGGACGCAACCGGCAGCGGATCGGCCGACTGGGAGGCGTTTATGCGGTGGCTGCGCCGCCCGGAAAACGATCAATGGCTCCGAGAATCTGCTGAAAGTGAAGAATTGGAAGTTTACGACACCCATAAATCGTGCTTCATCGGAGTCATCAGACCCCAGAAAACCGATTGGGCGGTCGAGGGGAGCAGTGTGCGCAATTCCACGGAGACACTGGCAGCATGCATCGATTCGTGGCCGGCGACTTCATGGCTTGATCTGATGATTGCCAAACGCATTTCCAAGGCGGAGGCCATCGGCCGGGCAGGAGACATCGCCGATGACATCGCCTTACTGTTCAGCCGGCTTCTGCCGTTGTATGAAGCCGCAGTTTCCCATCTGGGATGAAACAGCCCGGTCCCGGGATGCCGTCTTCGGCATCCCGGGCACGATCCGGCCTCAAAATCCCGACCGGCCTCCAGAATTCCGGACCGGTGTCCGGAACCCCGGATCTTGCGGATTAGAGATTCTATTTGCTGTGAAGCTCGATTCGATCCCGGCTTTTTGCAGCGGGAAACGAATCGAGCTAAATACGCCGCCCGCGGCCCATCAAGCCGAACACAAGGGCAAGAATCAGCCCGACGACAAACAAAATCCAGGCGATGTTAACGGCGGTTCCGGCGATTCCACTGAAACCCAGCACACCGGCAATGAGTGCAATAATCAGGAATGTGGCAGCCCATCCGAGCATGATGTCCTCCTTCTTTACAAGAATTGAATTCCTAATAGATAGGATAGTTTCTGCGACTGCGAGAGTATATAACTGTAATCCTGTATTTTATTGTTTCCAAGCCCTTAGTAGCCGGCCTCTTCAAACGTCTTCTCCCCGATTCCATTGCGCCCTGGCATGGGAAACCCGACCATCGAGACTGGCATATCGGTGACTCGTGATTATGGTGTGTTATCAGGTGTCGGGGTCAGTGCCAGGTGCTGGCCGGCAAGCTTCGAGTTTGCTCGAAAAAGAAGCTTTATAAGAGTTTTCCTTCCTGAACGCTGAACCCTGAACGCTCGAAGTTTCAAACAAAAGATTTCTAACCACTGCAACCTGCCCCGAGAAGCTATGATACGCGATACGCTCATTCGATCCGCCCATCCGGGAGATGCCGAAGCCATTGCCCGGATCTACGTCGATACCTGGCGTTCGACCTACCGGAATATTCTTCCCCAAGGCTATCTCGAAGGGATGCGGTACGACCGGGCGGCCCTCTCCATCCAGCAGGGGTTGATTGATCCGCAGAACCATTTCCTGGTTGCGGAAGAGGCGCAGGGAGCTGTGGGATATATCGCCGGAGGTGTGGAGCGAACGCAAGATCCTGTTTACGGGGGAGAAGTCTACGAGTTTTATCTGCTCCCGGCCTTCCAGCGCCGGGGGCTGGGAAGGCGCCTTCTTTCGGCTCTGGCGCATCAGCTCGAAAACCGCAGTCTTCATTCAATGATGGTTTGGGTGCTGGCCGCCAACCCGAACCGCCGCTTCTATGAAAAGACCGGCGGCCTCTATATCCGCACCCGGTCGATCTCCTTTGCCGGCCTGAACCTGATGGCGGATGCATACGGCTGGATCGACATCACTCTGGCCATGAACGACCGGCCATAAACCGGATGGATTCCAATTTTGACATTCAGGTGTATGATCGGGCAATTTTTTGGTATATGGATTGGGGAAATTGCGGTTTGACCAAAAGAACATAAACCGATTACGTTGAAGATGCATGACGACGGAGGATACCGATGGAGATGAAAGACATTTGCCCCTGCGTAAATCTGGACTGTCCGAATCACGGAAAATGCGAGAACTGCACAAGCCGGCATCTGAACAAAGGCTCACTGAATTACTGCGCGTTCTATACGGTCTTGCCCCAGCTGCAGGAGGCGGTCAACGCCTCACCCGAATCCCCGGCAGCCCGCAAACTGGCTGCCATGATCGAAACGAGGCTCGAAACCTATGATAAACTCATGGCAAAGCATGGTCTGACCAAGCAGGGGCAAGCGCTGTTGTTGAAAAAGGTGGCTGGCTTCAGCGATTACTGATCCGCCCTGAAAAAGCGGCAACCACTCCCATGGACCCATCCGGTGCATCAGGTTCGAGTACCTGTTTTTCGATATGAGCTGGAATGAGCTGGAAGATGGAGACGTGGCCGGAAGCGATCGATCCGCAGCCCGTCCCGGGCTCCCGGCCATGGAATCGCGCACAGGGGTCATCGCCCATAGAAAAGTCGGGGGGGTCTCAACCGGTGCCACACCTCATCGCAGCGATCCAGTTCTTCCTGTGACAAGTGCAGATCGGTTGCAGCGATGTTTTTTTCCAGTTGTACAACGGATGTCGCCCCGCAGACCACCGATGTGATCGCCGAGTTGCTCAAAACCCAGGCCAGGGCGAAAAGAGGCAGCGGCTTTCCATGATCCTGTGCGATTTTCTTGAGCTGATCGACCGCATGAAAGTTTTCATCGTTCCAATACGGTTCGTTGTAGCGGTACCCGAGATGCCCCAGGCTGAAGCGGGCGCCTTCGATGGGTCCCTTTTCCTTTTCGTACTTACCGGAAAGGAATCCGGCCGCCATGGGGCTAAAGACAGATACCCCTACACCTTCTTCCCTGCAGAGGGGCAGCAATTCATATTCGATATCCCGGGTCAGCAGGTTGTAGGGGGGCTGGATGCAGTCCCATCGGGCCAGGTTGTATTTGTCGCTGATCCAGAGCGCCTTTGAGAGTTGAAATGCCCGGAAATTCGAGCAGCCAAGGTATCGAACCTTTCCCTGCCGAACCAGATCGTCCATGGCGCGAACGGTTTCTTCCAGAGGAGTGCTGTAATCCGGCATATGGGCATAATAAAGGTCGAGGTAATCGGTTTGCAGCCGCTTGAGGCTTCCCTCCACCGCCTGCAGGATGTGCTTTCGGGAAAGCCCCATGTCATTCGGCCCAACGCCTTCCCCCGCAGGCCATTGATGAAAGGGCCTCGGACGGGCAAGGTCGATGGGACCGTAATCCTTTACCTCTCCATACTTCTGTCCAACCTTCCGGATGTGTCCGGCTTTTGACGCAATGACCAGAGAATCCCGCTGCCCCTGAATCGCCTTGGCCACGATTTCCTCGGTAACGCCGTTTACATACATATCCGCAGTATCGATAAAGTTGACCCCGAGATCGATCGCCCTTTGGATGATTTTAATCGATTCCTCATCGGGCACCTGCCGGCCGAACGTCATGGTCCCCAAGCAGAATGCAGAGACTTTAAGGCCCGTCCTTCCCATCTTCCGATACTCCATGCCGCTCCTCCTTCCTGCGAAAATCACTTCCGGGCAGGACAGGCATGCCCTTCCTGCCCGGAATCTCGAGCAAGGCCGATGCACACCTGTCCGTCTGGGATACTCATCCGGGAGCTTACTGGGCAAGCACCTCCGCCCAGGTCGTCACAGGCATTCTTTCTTGAAAAGCTCCTCCACAGGAAATTACTTTTTGATCTCCTTGACCAGTTTTGCGTAGAACGCGTCGTCACGCGCCATCAGTTTCCCGAAATCTTCGGGTCCGATGTAGGACAGGTTCACCGCCATGTCTTTGGCCTTTTGCACGAACACCGGGTCCTCCATCCCCTTCTTGAAGGCGTCGTGGAGTTTCCGGATCACATCTCCCGGAGTTCCCTTGGGGGCAACCAGGCCGCGCCACATGCCCATGGCGAAGTCGATATCCTGCTCCTTCACGGTGGGCACATCGGGGAACATGGCAAACCTCTTTTCGGCAAAGAGGGCGACGATCCGAAGCTTTCCGGCCTGCACATGGCTGATCCCTTCCGGCGGCGAAACCGAAACGGCGTTCACATGCCCGCCGAGAAGGGCGGTTACAGACGGGCCTCCCCCTGCAAAGGGGATGTGGTTGAGTTTCACGCCGGCCGCCTTTTCAAAGGCCATCGCCACCAGATGCACCCCTCCTCCGGCCCCCGAGTTCCCCACGGTGATCATGTCCGGGTTTTTCCGGGCATAATCCAGGAATTCCTGGAGGCTTTTCCAGGGGGAATCCGATTTCACCAGGAACATGGAAGGATCTTCGACCACGTTGATGACGGGCTCGAAGTTCCTGTACGTGAAAGCGGTGGATACCTGATGGGGGAGGATGGTGAGCGGGGTCACGGCTGTTGTAAGCGTGTAGCCGTCCGGTGCCGCCTTCATGCCCTCCGTATATCCCACCGCACCGCCGCCTCCGGGCTTGTTCACGATGATGACGGCCTTTCCCAGAGATTTGCCGGCACTCTCGCCCAAGGCCCGGAAGATCAGATCCGTCGCCCCCCCGGCTGCCCATGGGATGATCACCTGAACTTCCTTGGTCGGAAACTCGTCTGCATGAATGGGTGCGATCAGGCCGAAACAGAGTGCGAACATGACGATCGATATTTTCTTGAACATTCCAAGCCTCCTTTCGAATATGAGGGTTTTATGGTTTGCGTCCCGACGGTACCGTCTATGCATCCCCTCCTTTCTTTTTGTATTTCCAGTTGTATTTCCAGGCCGCCTTGAACAGGGGCGCCAGCAGAAAGAGGAACGTGGCCGCAAGAAACACCATCGAAATCGGCCGGCGGATGAACGTCCCGAAGTCTCCGTGCGAGATCATCAGGGACTGTCGAAACGCCACTTCCATCCTGGGTCCCAGGACCAGTGCCAGGAGAAGGGGCGCCCCTTCGTAATCGAGCTTCCTCATGAGGAATCCCAGTCCCCCAAAGAGCAGCATCATCCAGATGTCGAAAATGGAGTTATTGACCGTGTACATGCCGGTCAGACAGAATAAAACCACCAGGGGAAGGAGAATCCTTTTCGGAATTCTCAGGATGCTGGCAAAGATGGGGACAAAGGGGAGGTTCAGGAGGAGCAGGATGAAATTTCCGATATACATGCTCGCAATGACTCCCCAGAAGAGCTCGGGGTGCTCCCCGATCAGCATGGGCCCGGGGGTTACGCCGTGGATCAGAAGCGCCCCGAGAAGAATCGCGGTGGGAGGGGCAAAGGGGATTCCAAGGACAAAGAGAGGGATGAAAGCGGACTGGCATGCGGCATTGTTTGCCGATTCGGGACCGGCCACCCCTTCGATTGCCCCCTTGCCGAACTCTTCAGGATGTTTGGATATTCTTTTCTCGATCATGTAGGAGGAATATGTGGCGATGACCGGAGCCGGGCCCGGGACAAGTCCCACTCCGAAGCCGATTCCCGCTCCCCTCAGGATCGCATTGATCGATTTTTTGAGATCCTGAAAACTGGGATAGAGATCCCGGAACCGGGGAACCAGCACCTTCCCCTCCAGCAGTTCCGGAGGTTTCTCGACGTTGGCCAGGACTTCTCCGATTCCGAAGAGGCCGATGGCCACGGCCACGAATTCGATTCCGCCGAGCAACGATGTGGATTCAAAGGTGAAGCGGGCCACCCCCGTGACCGGATCGAGTCCGACGGTTCCGACGATCATCCCCGCGACGGCCATCATGAGCGATTTGATCAAAGAAGTCCCCGTCACATTGCTGAGCACCACAAATCCGAAGACCATGAGGGAGAAAAACTCCGCTGGGCCGAAAGCCAGCGCAGCCTCGGCAAGGGGAGGGGCCAGAAACGCCAGGCCGAACAAGCCGATCGATCCTGCGATGAAAGACCCGATGGCCGAGATCGCCATCGCAGGGCCCGCTCTTCCCTTCTGGGCCATCTGATACCCGTCGAGGCAAGTGATCACGGAGGCCGTTTCTCCAGGTACGTTGAGGAGGATGGAGGTGGTGGACCCCCCGTACATGGCTCCGTAGTAAATCCCTGCCAGCATGATGATGGCGGAGGTGGGATTGAGGCTGTAGGTGGCCGGGATCAGGAGCGCGATTCCCGCGATCGGGCCGATTCCCGGGAGTACGCCGATCAGCGTCCCGACGATCGCCCCCGCCAGACAGTAGAGCAGATTGAACGCCGTCGTGGCGGTCGAGAAACCTTCGGCCAGATGGTGCAGGGACTCAAGCATAAGTCACCGCCTCAGCTTTGCACCGGAACGACTTATAATCCGATCCATCCCCTGGGAAGGGGAATCTTCAGCAACCTTACGAAAAGAAAATAGGAGGCTGAGGCTGTCGCAAACGCGAGAAAAAGACTCAGACCCCAGTTTCCTGCACCCCGTTTTTTCACGAATAGGATCCGCAGCAGGGCCAGCAGGAGCAAAAAGGAGACGGCGGGGTAGCCGAGCCGGCTGAAAAGAAGTGTTGCCGCCGCAATGGCTCCCATGAAGAGGATCACTTGTCTTGCCGTGCGGGACCCCTCCTCCGATGCGGAAGACTGCTTTTTCACATCCCCCTGTTTCCCGCTTTTAAGGTGAACCTGGAGGATATGCCCACTCGAAAGGAGCATGAGCAGGATCCCGAGGCAGAGTGGGAACAGGCCCGAGCCCGCGGCTCTGAAGTCTCCGATCGTCATCCTCGTGGACAGATAGGCGGTCGTTGCCCCGAAAAGAAATATCAGGGCAGCGGCCGTGATTTCGCGTCTTCTCATCTTAAGATTCCTCAACGGAAAGAAGCCTGCACTGTCGGGTGTTCCGGAACCATCTTGTTAGAAACTACATATAAAATCCGAAATTCGAATATCGAAATCCGAAACAAATTCGAAATGAAAAATCCAAATGACCAAAACCGCTCCAAATTTCTGATGTTCGATCAAACTGGCCGCTTCAGCGATCAGCAGCCGGGCTCGTGTGAAACTACATGAACGTCGAACATCGAACATCGAATTGCGGAATAAAATCAATTAATAATGGAAAAGGTTTCTCTTGCCCCTGCCGGAACAGGTATCTTCTCTGCGCTGTTCACTCGGCCTTGCCGAAATCTTCAGTGATCATTTTTTCGACATAGACCAGATGTTCCAGCGCTCTCTTCCGGGCCTCCCTGGGGTTTTTCTCCCTGACCGCTTCAAAGATCCTCTCATGCTGTTTCAGGATGGAATCTTTTCTCTCGGATCTTGTGGTGAACTTCTTTGCCCTGAAATACTCATGGAAGCTCTCCTTGAGCCCTTCCATGATATGCATGGCAAGCACGTTGTGGGTTGCGGCCGCAATGGCGGAGTGAAAATCCAGATCGGCCTTTTCCCACCCGCCGGTCGCAAGCTTTGCCTTGTGCATCCTCTTGAGGGTTCCCTCGATCCTCTTCAGGTCGGCGGCAAGTGCGGCGGAGGATGCCTTTTCGGCGCACCAGGACTCTATCAGCTTCCGAATCTCAAGGAATTCAAATATTTTTTCAGCCTGCCCCTCCAGCAGCATGGAAAGAGGCAACTTCAAGTTCCCCCTCAGCGAAGAGATGACAAAGGTGCCCCCACCCTGTTTCACCTCGATAAGCCCGGCGGCTTTCGCCCGGTAAATGGCCTCGCGAACGGATTGCCTGCTGACCCCGAGCTCCAGCGCCAGGTCCCTCTCGGAAGGAAATCGCTCTCCCGGCCGGATCTGGCCGCTGGTAATGAGGGAAACCATCTGTTTGTACAGGACGTCGGGAATCTTGCTGGCATGTACGGTGGAAAACAGACTCCCCTGACCATCCGGCTGCTTCGGCGTTTTCGTTCTTGCGCTCGTTTCCTTTCCCATGGCTCCCTTCCGCTTCGCAGGTTCGGCAGCGGCTCTGTTGAAGATGCAGTCGATTTGGACAGGTGGTCCGTCCACCCGTCCAATAGCATCCCAGGCCGCCGCGTGTCAAGCATGTAGTTTTTAAAACAGATCAAAAAATGCATGGTTGGCTGAGGGGAAAGAAGAACGGGCGCCTGATGCATTCGGCCCTAAGCAGAGTCAATTCGTAAGGCTGTGGATGGGAGATGGAATGATTCCCCCGCGGCGGATGAACCGGTTTGCTCCCCGGCCGTTATTGACGGCCATAATCGTCGATTCCCCCAGCAAACCTCCGAAGACGGCGCGCTCGCCGGCTTTCTTTCCCGGGACAGGGATAAGGCGCGCCGCGGTCGTTTTTTTATTGATGACGCCGATCGCCATTTCGTCGGCAATGATGGCTGCCAACGTTTCCGCCGAGGTATCGCCCGGAACGGCCACCATATCCAGCCCCACCGAGCAGACACTGGTCATGGCCTCCAGTTTTTCCAGTGATAGATACCCTTTTCGTGCCGCTTCCGCGATGTTGAGATCTTCGCTGACCGGAATAAAGGCGCCGCTCAATCCGCCCACATTGGAGCTTGCGAAGGCACCGCCCTTTTTGACCGCATCGTTTAGCATGGCCAAAGCGGCGGTGGTTCCGGGCACACCGATACTCTCCAACCCAAGGCTTTGAAAAATCTCCCCCACGCTGTCTCCCACATTGGGGGTGGGCGCCAATGACAAATCCACCACGCCGAATCCGATACCCAATGCCTCGGCCACTTCCCGGCCGATCAGTTCTCCCACACGGGTCACTTTGTAGGCAGTGCGCTTGATCAGTTCAGACAACTGCCTCAAATTCAACTGCGGGTTTGAAGCCGTTGCCCGGTCGATCGCTTTTTTGACCACCCCCGGCCCGCTCACCCCCACGTTGATGACGGCATCCGCTTCTCCCACCCCGAGATAGGCGCCGGCCATGAAAGGGATATCCTCGGGGATGTTCGCAAAAACGCACAACTTGGCGCAGGCGATGCCGTCTCGATCTGCACTCAGAGCTGCGGCCGCCTTGACCTGCTCCCCCATCTTGAGAACGGCATCCATATTGATCCCGGCCCGGGTGGAGGCCACGTTGATCGAGGCACAGACCCTGCCGGTCGTTGCCAGGGCCTGAGGCAGGGCTTCGATGAGCGCCCGGTCCCCGGCCGCCATCCCTTTTTCGACCAACGCGGAAAACCCTCCGATAAAATCGACGTTCACTTCCCGGGCAGCCTCATCCAGGGTTCGGGCCACAGCCGCCATCTCCTCGGCGCCGAAGGGGGCAGCCGCCACAGCCATGGGACTGACCGAAATCCGTTTGTTGACGACGGGGATGCCGTATTTTTCCCCCACCTGATCACACACAGCGACCAGACGTTCCGCCTTCTTTGTGATGCGGTCGTAGATTCTGGTTCTGAATCGTTTCGAATCATCGCTGGCGCAATCCAGCAGGCTGATACCCAAAGTGACCGTACGCAAATCGAGGTGTTCGTTGCGCAGCATCTCCAGAACAGAAAGGATTTCCACATGTGTCAACATAATCAAACCCGATGAATCGCCTCAAAAATATTTTTGTGCTGCATGTTGATTTCAAGATCCAGTTCACGCCCTTTGGCGCGCAGATCCCTTCGCAGAGCCCGGGGATCTGTATCCGACGGGATGTCCGCTTCGTAAATCATGATATTGCTGCCGGGTTCGTCTCCTCCCCGAAAGGCGGCCCGAAGCTGTGTGACATTGACATTGTAAGCAGCCAACAGGGCCGTGATCTGGGCGACCAGGCCCTTGCGGTCCGGCCCCCGGGTGGTGATGACAAAGGGTTCACAGTCGCAGGCGGTCCATCGATAGACAGCGGGCGCGAGCTCTTTGACATGGAAATGCATGTCGAAGGCATGGGTGGCGGCCGTCAGCGCCTCTTTTAAATTCCGGCAGTCCGTATCATCGGGGCCGGTAACGATGAAAATGCCAGAGAATTCGGTTTGCAGGATGGTTTGGCTGACGTCTTCGATATTGAAATCTTTTTCAAAAAGGACGCGTGTGGCGGCCGCGATAATCCCGGGGCGGTCTTTTCCCAACATGGAGATGATAAATTTTTTCATACCGGACTCATTCGAATCAGGAAGTTAAAAGGATGCTTCGGTTCCTATAGCCGATCACCCGGTTGACCCTGCCATGCCGATGAATTGTCAATCGACTGCCGACATCCGAATTGACTGGAGCGCCGGCAGCCTTCAGGTCTTTTCTATATGGAGGAAACGGCACCTTGAGTCAACCGGGTTTTTCAGCGCCGGCAATGCCGGAGAATATCCGGACTTGATTCGCATCGAAGCGGTTGGACCCACGAATCGCTACTCCGGTGACCCCTCTGAGCCGAGGCCTCCTTGTTCCTGGTTCTAAAACCCGAGAAGATAGGAGAGCAGCAGCCGATGAGAAGGTCGGTCAGACCGCCGGTAAACGACC
Source organism: Desulfobacteraceae bacterium (assembly GCA_003599475.1). The sequence continues at coordinate 8,498 of QZKK01000127.1, read as the reverse complement.
GGAGCACGTTTCGTCCATGGGCATGGGAGCTAAATCGCCCATGGCGGCAGGCCGTGATCGAAATTGTAATAGAGCGTCTGCTGCGGCAGGCGAAACTCGATCACCTCTTTCCCCACCGCTTCCGGCGCCTCGTTTTTTACCAGGATCCGGACGATGAAATCGGCGATGGTTTCCATGTCCGATTCGCGCATGCCCAGGCGGGTGACTTCAATGGTGCCGATGCGAAGACCGCTGGGGCGGTCCCAATCGGCCGGATCGTCGCCCGGAATCAGGTTCTTGTTGGTGATGATGTTGGCCCGGGACAACCGGTGGGCGGACTCAAGCCCGCCTCCAAAGGCTTTGACGTCGGCAATCACCTGATGGGTCCGGCTATACCCTTTGCGGGCACATAACACGTTGATGCCCCGGAGATCCAGGGCTTTCCCGAGCGCCTGGGAATTCTTCACGATCTGGTCCATATACCGTTTGCCGTATTCGATCATTTCCGCTGCGGATACGGCCAGGGCCGCCACCCGATTGACCTGATGGGTCGCCGCCAGCACCGGGAAAACCGCCTCGGTGAGCGGCCGGGTAAGCTCCGGGTCATTCCACATCATCATGCCGCTTTGCGGGCCGCTGAAGGTCTTGCCGGCGGAACCGGTTAACACCGCAGCCCCCTCGTTCAAGGGATCCTGGAATTGCCCCCCGGCAATGAGCCCGGCCTGATGGGCGCCGTCAAAAACGAGCCTGCCGCCCCATTGAGCGATGATGTCGCTCATCTCACGCACCGGAAGGGGAAAGAGGGTCATGGACATCCCCAGCACCACGAGCCTGGGTCGGGTCTGCCCGGCCGCCCTGGCAAAGGCTTCCAGGTCGACTTCCAGCTCCACGAGGTCGAAGGGAACATCCACGATCCGCAAGCCGCGCATCCCGGCCGGCCCGTCCTGGCGATTGCTGGAATGTCCGCCGAAGGGCTGGGCTGCGGACATGATCACATCTCCCGGTTTGGTGAGGGCGTGATAAACGGCAAGGTTTCCGATCATGCTGCCCATCAGCCGGTGTTCGGCATAGCGGCATCTGAAAACAAGCTTCAGCAGCTCCACGCACATGGCCTCCACCTCGTCGATGTACCGGGTTCCGGCAAACCACCGGTTGACCCGGCCGATGTGCCCTTCGGCGGCCCGGGTGCCTATCTCGGCGGACAGCAGGGCACGCACGGCAGGACTGGTGGGGGCTTCGGGCGCCAGCAGATTGAGGCAGCGTTGACCGCGCCACTGCTCGTTGCGATTGACCGCATCGATGACTTCCTGAGCCCAGGCTTTCGGAGAATGGCCGGCGGCGATAATGGCTCTCGCCTGCGTCAGGATAGCTGGGTCATGGACTTCAAACTGGCCTGTGGTTGCATCGGTTGTCATTTTTTTCTCCTGTCTTTTGAGGTTTTCTGAGATGTCTTTTCCTGTTTCAGGAAAGAGATGAGCTGATTCGAAGCGGATCGGAGGTGATGTTCAAGGCATGCGGCAGCCGCTTCCGCATTGCCGCGGCGGCATGCCTCCAGAATCTCCCGGTGCTCCCGCTGGGAGGCAGCCTGGTAATCCAGCCCGGCAAGATAGAGCACCAGATAGCGGGAGACACTGACATGCAGGTTTTTTACCCACGCCATCAGGCGAGGCATGTTGGCCGCATCGTATAATGCAGTATGAAACTCCCAGTTCAATTCACCCCAGCGCGCCACATCCTGCTCATGGTCGATGGCGTCGAGGATCTCTTCAGCGCGGCTGAGATCGGCAACGGTGAGTCGTGGGATCGAGCGGCGCAGCACGACGGTTTCCAGCGCGATCCGCATGGTATAGATCTCGTCGGCCTCGTCGGCCGAAACCTCCGAGACGGCCGCGCCGCGATTCGGAGAAAAGCTCACCAACCCTTCCGCCTTGAGCTGGAACAACGCTTCACGGACCGGAATCTTGCTGACCCGGAATTCGGCGGCGATTTCATCCTGTCTCAGCGGTTGCCTGCTTTTCAGCCTTCCCCGCAGGATATCTGCACGCAGAGAATCTGCAATCCGTTCCGCGGTGCTGGCGAAATCTTTTTTGGAAGATGATGAAATCGGGACCATAATGCCATTTAGTATACGATTATTGAATTATTTATAATATCGTATACGATTTGTGTCAAGCGAAAAAACCAGGAGGTGGGATTTTGTTGGAATCGGTCGAAGGACCGGATGGTAGCAAGACGTTGTTCAAGGTTTTTTTAAGAACAAGGAACGACCCCGGCCATGGCGAGAAAAAGATCTCTGAATGGGTCCCATGAAGAGGGATCCTGCAGAAAGGGGTCCTTATTCGTATATTTCTCTTCGGTTTTCGCGGTGATCCACCATATAGAGAACGGCCGCCTTTTGAATGGAACCCGGTCCCAGAAGACGCTCTCTTTGCTCAGGGGAAGCGGCCTTAATCCTGCCCGGGAAAGCGGCCATAGACTTCCGCCGCCGTCACCATGGCACGCGCGTTTGCAGGAAGGGAATCGGGGTTCATGGTACAGCCCGAACCCAGAATGAATCGGGTCGCCGTCCCCACCGATTCGATCAGACGCCGTGAAGCTTCCAGAACATCCTGGGGAGTTCCCGTGAAAAGGACGGCGGCCGGGTTCAAATTGCCTCGAACGAGGGTGGGGAGATTTTCAAAGACCTTCGAGGCAAGAGTTTCGGCCACATCCACCTGCCAGTCCAGGTCGATGATGGAGGCACCGGTCCCCGCGGCGTAGGCTTCCATGATCTGCCGGGTGTCCCCGCAGATGTGAAGAATGACGCTCTCGGCGCCGTATTCCAGAAGGTCTTCGATCAGGCGCCGCTGCCGGGAAAGGACGAACCGCCTGTAGAACGCAGGGGAGATGAATGCCGGAGAGCAGATGGCCTCCCCCATAAAAATCCCGTGGGCACCCGCATCGATCAGCGCCTTGCCGTATCGCAGCCCCAATTCTGTCGTGAAACCGAGCAGTTCCTCGGCAAATGACGGCCGATCGATCAAGTCGAACATGAGGTTTTGAACCCCCCGGATCTGGCTTGCGCAGTTCAGCGGACCCATGAGAATGGGGGCGATGTAGGCCTCGGTTCCGATCTCCGCTGCGCAGATGCGGGTCGACTCCACAATGCGGGACATGGGCGGGGTGATATTCGGATCGGGCATTTCCAGCCGATCGATGTCGGCCGTTTTCAGAAACGGCTCCGCTACGAAGGGGACGTTATCCTCCGGATAGGTCACCCGGCCGCCCACCGCCTCGCCTTCCACGGAAACGGCAATCGCCGGATGGACTCCGTCATAGCCGCACTCCAGGAAGGCGTGAATCAGGCAGCGGGCATTGATCCGGGCATCGGTGGCAAAGTCCCGGATTTTCACCCCGCCGGCATGTGCCGTACCATAGTGCACGAGCGGAAAGACCGGCGTCCGGTCCGGGGCATCGCCGTTTAGAACTTTTCGAATCCGTTGCAGTCCATTCATTAACCTGATCGTCCTCCACGCAATCGCTATCCAAGCTTTAGGCACCGGCGGCGCGCACTGAAGCGCACGACATGCGACGAATCCGGCAATCTCCCAGGAATCGTTCCCTTTCGCACCTATCGGGAAAGGATTCGCCTCGGCACATCCGATTTTCGACCGGATGGCATCCATATACTCGGGGTGTGTCAGCACGATTCGTTCAAGCCCGCTTCCAGGGCAGCGAGCACGTCGGCAGTCATAACGTCTCCAGTCATCTTCTGCGGGGGGCATCCGCCCGGAGCGGAATCATTCCAGGGATTCCCCCCTTATCCCAGCAAGAGGTTCGGAAGCCACAAGGAAACCCAGGGAACGTAAGTGATCAGCAAGAGCATCGCAAAATCGACGAAGAAAAAGGGGAGCATCCCCTTCGAGATCTCTTCGATGGAAAGCCCGCTGATGGCAGAGGCCACAAAGAGCGAATAACCCACCGGGGGTGTTTCCATCCCAACCGCAAAGTTGACCACCACGATGGCTCCCAACTGGATCGGATCGAGGCCGAGCTGCACGCCAAGCTTGATCAGCAGCGGGCTCAAAATGACCATGGCCGCGAGGTTGTCCATGACCGCCCCGGTGATCAGCAGCATGATGTTGAGCAAGATCAGGATGACAAGTTTGTTGTCTGAAATGCCAAGGATCAGGCCCACCACCTGGGCAGGCACCTGTTCGTAGGCCAGAAGCCAGCCGAAGACAGCGGCCGCAGAAACGATGAACATCACGAGGGTGGTGGTTTTCATGGCCTGGAGGATGACAGGCAACAGCTCCGATACCCGGATCCCCCGGTAGACGAATAGACCGATCACCAGGGCGTATGCGACCGCCACCATGGACGCTTCGGTGGGGGTGAAGATCCCCCCGTAAATGCCGCCCAGGATGATCACCGGCGCCATAAGCGCCCATTTGGCCTCCCAGGCGACCCGGAGCACTTCCCTCAGGGGAGCCCGAAGCTCGCTGACGATGCCGATTCTGCGGGCGACGAAGTAGCAGACAACCATATACATGAGACCGTCGAAAATGCCCGGAACGACTCCGGAAAGAAACAGGCGCGTGATGGAGCTTTCCGAGATGACCCCCCAGACGATGAAGGGGATGGACGGCGGGATGATCTGGCCGAGCGGCCCCACGCTGCAGGCCAGCGCGGTCGCGAAGCGTCGGGGATATCCGCGCTTCCCCATCTCCGGAATCATGATCGTTCCCACCGTTGCGGTGGTTGCCGGAGCGGACCCGGAGAGACAGGCAAAAAACATGGCGGAGAGCACGGCGACCATTCCGAGCCCGCCGGTGATATGCCGCACGAGCCGGTTCGACACCCGGATGAGGTGGGCCGAGATCCCTCCTTTTGTCATCAGATCTCCGGCCAGAATGAACCCGGGGATGGCCAGAAGCGCAAAGGACTGGGTTCCGGCAATCATCTGCTGGGCAAGCACCACGATGTCGATATCCATGATCCATATGGCCGCAATGGAAGAGAGGCCGATGGCAAAAACGATGGGAACACCGAGGATCAGCAGGGTGGCGAATCCCAGGGTCAGCACGAGAGACGCAAGGCTCACGGCATCAACTCCCTTTCCCGGTGGGCCATAGAAGAAGGCGCAGTCCGTGAACGACGATCAACGCGCCGCTCACCATCGCGGCACTGTTGATCAATTCCAGAGGATACCCGATGGTGGCGGAGATGTTTCCAAGGGTGCGGGAAACCATTTCCTTGCCGCTGTAGCACAAAACGGCGCCGAAAAAAACGATAAGCGCGGTGATCAGCCCGGACAGCATCCGTTGGCCATACGGTGGGAGCCGGCTGAAGAGAACCGTCAGCCTGACATGAAATCCTTCCTTTACGCCAAGGCTTCCCGTCAATAAGACGATCCAGGTAAAAAGCAGCATGGAAAGCTCTTCCGGCCAGGAAAGAGCATATCCCACCACATAGCGGAAAAAAACCGAGACGAGCAGGTTGATGATCAGCAGGATGCCGGTAACCAGCACAACGCCCCGGGTGATCCACGCGCACCTGTCGCTCAGCCACTCCACCTGTCGTTGCATGGCCGCCTCTTTAAGGCCGGTTCCCGAACAGACGGGAACCGGCCCCCGATGCCGTCTACGGCTTGATCACCTGGTTGAAAATCTCGTCGCCGATATTCGGGCGGAACTCGTCATAGACTTTGGTCACCTTTTTCTGAAAGGCTTTGAAGTCCTTGACCGGGTTGACTGCCATCCCTTTTTCTTTTAGCTTTCCCACCGACACCTCGACGTTCTTTACGTTCTGCAGCCGTTCTGCATCGATGGCTTTACGGGATGCTTTCCGAATAGCCTCCTGTTGCTGCGGCGTAAGCTTGTCGAACTTGCGCTTGGAAATCATCACTCCCAGGGCGGAGTAGGTATGGTTGGTCAGAGAGCAGTATTTTGCGACCTCGTAGTACCCGTTGTTGAAGATGACGGCAACCGGAATCTCAAGACCGTCGATGGCGCCTTGCTGCAGGGCGGTGAAGCATTCCCCCCAGGGCATGGGGACGGCATTTCCCCCCAGGGAGCGAAACATTTCGATGTAAACCGGATTGGGCATGACCCGCCATTTGATACCGGCGGCATCGTCCGGCATTCCAATCGGCCGGACGTTGTTGATCATGTGCCGGAATCCCCCTTCGGCAAACCCCAGCCCCAGGATGTTCTTTGCCGCCAGCGTCTGCAGAAGTTTCTCTCCCACCGGTCCGTCGAGAACCTTGTACGCATGGGCCTCGTTTTCATAGATAAAAGGCATATCGTTGATCTGAAAGGGGAGGGAGATTCTGGAAATCGGGGAGTTGGTGATCGCCGCCATGTCCAAAGTGCCGAAGCTCAGCCCCTCGAGCATCTCCTTCTCGTCTCCGAGCTGGCGGTTGGGAAATATCTGAACCTCGAACTCGCCGGGGGCGACCTCTTCGAGAGCCTTTTGAAAAAGGACGGCCGTCAACTGATACGGGTCCGTCTCCCCGGCCGAAGAACAGTGGCCGAATTTGAGGGTGATCGGTTTGGCACATACCGCTGCAGCCGTAAACAGGATGGCCGCAGACAGAAACAGGAACTTCGCTGTCTTTCCAATCGCAAACTTTGTCATCTTCAGGGTCTCCTTTGGGGATGGCATGCGTTTTGAGAGTTTTTTCTACCGTAAGCCGCAGTCGATCCTCGACAATAAGATGCCGAAGATGCAAATGGCGTCCTCTGCCGAGCGGATCTCACGGCCTACGTAGCACCGTGGGCCGGGGGTTGTCAACAATCGCCGGCAAGACTTTCCGTAAGCGCGGGAAATGTCCGGTACGAGGGATTGATGGATCGGTGGAGAAGATAGCGGTACGCGTTCCGGGGTTCAGAGGTTGGAAACGGCAATTCTGTTCGGGTTTTACGCTTGGCTTGATCCCGCTTCGGCGGGACTTTTCGCTCGAGTTTTGTCCCAGTATGGCATCAAGGATGTTCCAAAATGGCCATCCGCCGGTTAAACCTTGAATTGACCGACGACCTCCTTGAGCTTTTCGGACAGCTTGCTCAATTCTTCGGAGTTTACACTCACCTGTGAACTGCTGTCCGACATCTCACCCGCAGCCTGATTGACACCGGAGATATCCTTTGCGATCTGCCCGGCTACACTTGAGCTCTGGGCAACGTTCTCCGTTACCTCCTGGATTCCACGCGAGGCCTCCGCTACGTTGTTTGCGATCTCTTTTGTGGTTGCCGACTGCTCCTCGACGGCCGTGGCCATGGTTGCCACCATGTCATTGACTTCATTGACCACCTTGGAAATTCCTTCGATCTCGATGACTGTTGCACCGGTGGCCACCTGGATGCTTTCGATCTTGGTTTTGATCTCCAGCGTCGCGGCGGCCGTTTGTCTTGCCAGTTCCTTGATTTCGTTGGCGACAACGGCAAAACCCTTGCCGGCGGCGCCTGCACGGGCCGCCTCGATGGTGGCGTTCAGGGCAAGCAGGTTGGTCTGTTCCGAAATTTCGGTGATCGTTTCCGTGATCTTTCCGATTTCGTTTGCAGCCGCACCCAGATCGTTGACCTTTCCATGCACGCTTACGGATTTGGTAACCGCCTGCTCGCTGATGGCATGCGTCTTTTCGGTTGCCTGTGCGATTTCACCGATGGAAGCAGACATCTCCTCCGATGCCGAGGCGACCAAGCCGAGGTTTGTGGATGCCTGTTCGACGGCGGCCGCAACCGAGGTCATGTTGGAGCTCATCGTTTCGGTGGCGACTGAAACGGTGCCGGCTCTAGAGAAAGTCTGCTCGGCCCCGGTTGTCATCTGCAGTGAAATTGCAGAAAGCCCGGTTGACGCCTGCAGAAGGGTTTCGGAATTGGCTCTGATGTCCGTGATGATTCCATGGAGTTTATCCATAAAGGTATTGAACCATCGGGCCTGCTCTCCGATTTCGTCCCTGGACGCCATGTCCAGCCGGATCGTAAGATCCCCCTCCCCCTCCGCCAAGTCCCGGAGCCGGCTCAGCATGCTGTTGATCGGTCGGATGATGCTGCGGGAGATCAGGAAAGCCAGGACCATGAAAATGACAACCGCCGACACCTCGATGATCCAGGAATTGCGAATCGTCGTCTCCCGTTTCACCACGGCGGCCTGATAGCTTTCTGTACTGGCGGCGCGGGTCTCTTCATCCAATTTTTGCATCTGTAGAAGAAGCTGTTGAAATGCCTCTTCCACGGATCCTGCAAACATCGAAGCGGCAGTCGCTTCAACGGCCGCCATATCGATCGTTTTCAGAATCCACTCCCTGTATTTATTGAATGGATCCACGGTGTGGATGTACTTTGGGTCCGAGCCGATCTTCTCTCCCATTCCTCCCAAAAGCCCGCGGACCGTATCTTCCAGTTTTTTCCTCAGTTCGGCCGGATAGTCGGCGCTGGTCCAGACGATCAGCTTGTGAGTTTCGCCGTTTACGGTCAGAAGGTCCTCGATCATAACGGCGATTTCCTGGTGGGCCTTGAAAGAATGGACGACATCATCCA
>QZKK01000129.1 GCA_003599475.1 Desulfobacteraceae bacterium | reverse complement strand
GCCCTCGAACTCTACGAGAGGCGGCTCGACAAGGGCTGGCGGGGAGAATTCATCCAGGGCGACCCGAAGTTCGAACACTTTCGGAACAATCCGTCCTTCAAAGTGACATCGCGGTTCGTTCCCGATCCGCAGCCGCCCGCAAATGAGCCGGAAAAGAAGCCTACTCCTTCCCTCCCGCCCTCCACGCCGCAGAAAGACGGTGCAGGGGCGCCGGAACAGACCGGTACAGGCGACACCGGATCTGACGATTCCGATCTGACGGAGATCTCCGTTGCGGGGCTGGGGATTAATCTGCCGGCAGAGACGATCGCTAATCTGACTGAGGCAGGATTCGGTACCGCTGCCGCGATTGCCGCCGCATCGGTCGACGGCGTCGCGGAATACCGGGTGTGCCGTGTAAAGTTCCGCCCCCATGCCTGCATTCCACCGATCATGGCCGGGGTAGAGGAACACCACCTCGGGACAGGCCCCCCGCTCTCTTTCCAGCGCCTCCGGAAGGGAAGGGGGCTTCTCCGAAAGTTTCAGGAGACTGTGCCCCAGGGTTTCCCGTGTGTCGCCGACCACAAAGGTGCAGTGTGAAAATCGGTGCCTCCCGGTGTTGGCGGAGTGGCATACGTCCGCAGGGGAGACTCCGTCATCCCGCAAAAGAAGATCCGCGTAGGACCGGGCAAGCTTTGCCAGGGCGAGATCCTCTCTTGCGGAGAGGGTGAGGATGTGAAGGGGGCGTTCCGGGATCTTCTCCAATGCCCGGTCCAATGCCCGGTCCAATGTCGGGTCCGGCGTCCGATCCGGAGTCCGATCCGGAGTTCGGGCAGGCTCTTCCGGCGGCCCCGAGACCACCATGTGGACGTTCGTACCGCTGAATCCGAATGCACTGATCCCCGCCACCCGCTCCCCCCGCTCGCGAGGCCAGGGGGTGTTTTCGGTCACGACGGAAAGGGGGATCTCCTCCCAGGGGATGTGGGGGTTGGGATTTTTGAAATGGAGGCTCCCGGGGATCCTGCCGCGGCCCATGGAAAGAATCACCTTGATCAGGCTCGCCATGCCCGCGGCAGCTTCCAGGTGGCCGATATTGGTCTTCACCGATCCCACGGGAAGCGGGCGCCGTTTTCCGAAAACCATGGCAAGGGCCCGGGCCTCGATAGGATCCCCCAGGGAGGTGCCCGTTCCGTGGGCTTCCACGTAATCGACCGCGCCGGGAGCAAGACCTGCGTCCGCAAGGGCCCTTTCGATCACATCCTTCTGGGCCGGTGCGTTGGGGGCGGTCAGGCCGTTGCTCTGACCGTCCTGGTTGACGGCGCTTCCCCGGATGAGGGCAAGGATCTTATCCCCGTCTCTTCTTGCATCGGAGAGCCGCTTCAGAAGCACCAGCCCGCACCCCTCCCCCCGGACGTATCCATCCGCCGATGCATCGAAGGCACGGCACTTCCCGCTGGGGGAGAGGGCGCCCAGCCGGGAAAAGCCGATATAGGGCTCGGGGGTGAGAATCAGGTGAACCCCTCCCGCCAGGGCTATCTCCGTCTCCCCTTCGCGGAGACTTCGCACGGCATGGTGGAGGGCCAGAAGAGAGGAGGAGCAGGCCGAGTCCATCACAACGCTCGGACCATGGAAATCATAGAAATAGGACAACCTTCCCGCCGCGGTGCTCAAGGCGACGCCGGTAACCGAATGTTCGTCGATGCGTTCCGGATCGCCGGAGCCCAGGTGGGCCTGGTGATAATCGCTGCCGCACATGCCGAGGAAAACGCCGGTCCGGGTGCCCTTGAGCCGGTCCGGATCGATGCCCGCGTGCTCCAGGGTCTCCCAGCTTACCTCAAGAAGCAGGCGCTGCTGTGGGTCGAGCGCCGCCGCCTCCCCGGCCGAGATCCCGAAGAAGCCGCAATCGAACCCGTCCACCTCATCGAGAAACCCCCCGTTCATGGTGTACGCGGTCCCGGGAGTTTTGCCATGCGGGTCGTAATACGCTTCGACGGACCAGCGCTCCGGAGGGACGCGCCCGACCGCATCCCCTCGTTCTTCGAGCAGGCGCCAGAAAGAGTCCGGATCGACGCCGTTGCCCGGGAACCGGCATCCCATGCCGATAACAGCCACGGGCTCCTTCACCTTCAAAGCGCCCACCTCGGCACGCAACTGTTTGATCTTTTCGGAAGCCTTCTGGATGGTCCGAAGGTAGTTTCGTTCCGTTGATTTGTTCACGATCCACATTCACCTGGCGCCGCGGAGGACGGCAAAGATCCGCAGCCTTATTTTCATTCATTCAAAAGATGCTGATACCGCCTCTAAACACCGATCCGAAGCAGGTTTTTGCCTATGCATTAAGCCCGCATCATTAGTATTTATCTTCTCAATTTGCAAGCAATTTCTTCCTCTCGCGGCGAGCCGATTTCAGCGACGGCTGAAGGCCTCATGCCATTTGTTTCCTGAATTCTGCTTCAAAGAGCTTCCATTGAACCGCCAGCTCCGCTGGAGCGTATAGCATGTCCTGTGCCACATCGATCGATTGGCGTAACATCCTTCCATAGAGCAGGATTCGGTGGAAAATTGATCGATCTGCAGCAGGAACCGATCCGCCTTTTGCTGCCAATAGGGTTGGCATCCCTGCCTGAAAAATTTGCAGTCCGGGCATGAGAGGAGGTGTCGGGTGTCGGGGGAACCTGGAACCCTGAACCCCCGACGGTGCTTACCGGTTCGGGGCGGAAGGAGCGATGCTGACCTGCCGGAAGATGACATCACAGGAGGTCAGTACATCGAAAGTGGGGAAATAGCCGATTCGGTCGGCCGTGTACATGTTCAAGGAAAGGCTGGGAGGGCTTCTGAACACCATGGGAAGCGAACGCGGTTCTTCGCCCTGCAGAATGTGGATGATCATGTCCGCGACAAACTCTCCCTCACTGGCAAGATTCAGGTTGGAAAGACCCATGAGGGCTCCGGATCTGACTCCAAGCGTTCCGTCCCTGGCAAACGTAGGGATCTTCTCCTCCATGAGAAGTGCAAGGAGTCTCTGGCTGCTTTCGGGGTTCAACGAATAATCGAAGCAGTTGAGGGTTGGAATGTACAACGCGTCGACTCCCTGCTCCAACAGCCAATCGATGCCCGCCCTACAGTCCTCTTCGGTTTCAGCCGCACCGATCCGGCCGTACTCGATGACCTTGAAGCCGCGTTCCCTGGCGATTTTATGGGCTTCTTCAAAGTTGGCATAGAGCTTGCCGTTGGGAGCGAGAGAATACAGGAGCCCGAGCCTTTGAAAGCCGACGGCCATGTGGAATATCCTGAACAGCCGCTCATAGGCATCCAGCTCGAAGTAGGTCGTGAAATTATCGATCCCCGAATCCTTCTCGCTGGCCACCATCTTCGATTTCAGGGGATCCGAAATGGAAATCCCGACGATGGGAATCGTTCCGTTGTTGACTTCCAGGAAAGCGAGCGTGGCATCCGTACCGGCGGAAAGGATGAGATCCACATCCTTGCGGGCAAGAAGCTCCCGGCAGAGCCTTTTGAAGGCTTCCGCATCGGACCCCCAGCCGGGGCTCAGATGCAGCTCGGGGGGAAATTCGATCCTGTCGAGCCAGCCGTGTCTGGCGAGAGCCTTCTTCGTCTGATCGAGCAACTCGGTGAAGCTCCAGAAGGGCCCCCCCTCCAGATAGGCGATTCGGTATTTGCGTTTCGGCGGATCCGATTTCCCCTCGGAGGCCGAAGCGGAGTGCCATGGGGCGATGCAGAGCAGACAGGCGGCAAGCAACAGAAGCGCCGTTTTCAGCAAGGCGTTCACCCTCCTGGAGCAGGGTCGATTCGAAGCTTCCTTCTCATCCTCTCCGGTCCTTGCAGGAGATCTGCCCGCCGCCGCGCACCGGTCGCCGGACGCATGGAGGCGGGCAGCTTCGTTCCTGCGGATCGGATTCCGCCGTGTGGCGGTCTCCGGGAAACTTCGGGAGTCATCCGGCTTGATCAAATGCTTGCCCGTTGCTCCTCTTTCATATCGGCGGCCACCGTCTTTCCTTCGTTCAGCTTCGATTTGAAGACGCTTCCCAATTTGTTGACATCGAAATCGAGCAGAACACCGCCCGACGCAAAATGCATCGCGAACACGTTCCCGAGCGCATAAGTGATCGCTCCGTTTAGCAGGCTCATGCTGACACCGGCGGTGGTCCATCCGATCAGGGGGATGAATTTCACCATGCTGGCCACGGCCGGAGCGGCCGCAACGGGCAGGGCGCCTCCCACCAGGGAGCTGATGATGGTCTTGGTGATGTCGGCCTGAAAGGGTACCCCGTATCGTATGGCCAGAGCGCGAACCATCTCGATCTGGATGAGGCTTGTGCCCGCAAGATCGAGCAGGGGGACGGGAGCCAGACCGACGACCATGGACGCATACACGCGCTTGCGGATGATCCCTTCGATCTCATGTTTCGGCACGGCCGGGGGTGCCGCCTCGATGCCTGCGGCGGGCTCGGCTTCAGCCTTTGCTTCGGGTCCAGTGGTATACGACGGCTTTTCCTTTTCCGGTTTGACCATGGGTTCCTCCTTGTTCTGAGTCATGTGGGCATGTTTTTAAAGTTCGAGACAGTGTCTGATTATTCCTTTTTCCCCCCGAGTGCAAGCATTTCCTGCAAAGAAATATTTCAGGGGGCGGGGCGTCCGGTAAAGCCAAGCACGCATTCATGGGCTTTGCCTTTCCTACGCGTTGCCGCCCGCATCAGGCAGGCACAACAGCTCGACCGATGGCCTCTTTCCCCTCAATCGTCCGATTTCTCAGGGACATGTTTTTCGGATGCCACGAGCAGGAGCAGGCCCAACAGCGGGGTGAGCAGCAACGAGGCAAAAAAATACCCCCAAAAACCGAACTTTCGATATCTTCCGAAATAGCCGATGATCAGGCTCATGATGATAAAAAAAAGGAAAAAAGAGATCATGACGCTCCATCCTGTTTGTGGTTTTCAAGGCGGGGTCACTGCACCCGGCCCGGCGGCGCCGCACCGCCTGCGCCGTTTTCCGCCTCCATCGAGTCCGTCTGGGGCGGGGTCTCACCGAGCTGCAGATTCGCTGCTTCCGAAGCATTCAAGATGATGGGAAGCCCGTCTTTGCCGCTTCCGATGACAATGATCTTGGAATTGGGCGACTTGGCGAGCTCCACCGTCGCCTTGATGCCGAGCCAGTTCAGAAGCTGGCCGTTCAATCTCTCGGAGACGATATTCTGGTAGGTTCTGATGCCTTCCGCTTCGATTTGCCTACGTTTGGCTTCTTCCCGCTCCCTGCTCAGCTTGAACTCGTAGGCGAGGTATTCCTGCTGCTGCTTGAGCTTGGACTCGATGGCATCGTTGATGAGCTCCGGCAGCTTGATGTTTTCTACAATCAGGGTGTCGTAGATGATCGGGAGTCTTCCAGTCTCTTCGATCTGTTCCACCAGGATATCGTCCTGGATGAGATGTCTTGCCGTGGTGTAGAGCTCTTCGGGCCTGTAGTTTCCGATGACTTCGCGAACCGAAGATATGGTCGAGGGGACGATGACCTTCTCCCGGTATTCGGGCCCGACCTGTTTATGGAGGGCGGCCGCTCGATAGGGATCGATGTGATAGCGGGCGGAGACCTGGACCTGGATCGTGAGGCCGTTATTGCTCAGGATATCCACGCTCTGCCTCAGGGTCTGGATCCTCGCATCGTAAGGATACATCTTGTTCCATGGCAGGATGATATGCAGTCCTTCGAGATAGATCCTTTCGGTCACCGTGCCGCCCCAGAATCTTCTGAACAAGACCCCCACGTGTCCCGGCTGTATGGTGATGAAAATGGAAGGAGCAAAGTAGACGATCAGAAACAGGAGAATGAATCCGACTGCAAGAAGCTTGCTCCTGTTCCGGATGAATCTCTTCTTTAGCCTTCGGAGAACGCTTTCCTTCTTTTCCGATCGAGGCTCTTGTACCATTTCGGGTTCCTGCAATCCAATCCGCTGCTATCTATCATACAAGTACTGATTCATACAAGGTACTAAACTCCGAGCGACTCTCCCGTCATGGCATCATTTCCTTTGGCAAGGTGCCCCCTCTCCAGAAGAGATCCAGGCAGTATTCGATGCATTTGGATTCCGCCGGAGTGCAGTCCGCGTCCTCCAAATCGATATTGTCCCCCCTGCAAACCGCTTGGCTTATGGGGCAATATTGAAGGCAGAGTATGGCGTCGCCCAGCCTGGGAGCCGATTTGATGCGCCTGCGGCAGAGCTCCACGATCTGCCGGATATACTTCTTCCTGCAATCCGCGACGCGGTCGAGAGCCATGACGTTTTGCGAGTAGCAATCCAGCCTCTCATGGATGATTGCTGACAGATCCTCCATGAGGTCGGACAGCTCGGTTTTCTGCATCCTGGCATAGGAGAAGTTTATCTGGGAGAGGCTGTGCTGCATCCTGTCCACCGCCGCGGTCCGGACCGAACCCGAGCACCCCAGCGCCAGGAAAGCGACGACCCACAACCGCGTGCACGACCTCAGCTTATCCATCAATCTCATCACAGGCTTCTCACAGCGGAACCGCAGCCATGGAATTGTCGATTAGCCTTCCCTCCTCCATCTTCAAGAGCCGGTCGGCTACATGGAAATACCGGTCGTCATGGGTGGCTGCAAGGATGGTCTTGCCTTCCGCCTTCAGGTCTTTAAGAAACACTTCATAGAAATACCTTCTGAAAACCGGATCCTGATCGGCGGCGACTTCATCGAAGACATAGATCTGCTTTTCTTCCAGACGGCTGGCGATCATGGCAAGCCTCTTTCTCTGACCCGTGGAAAGGTTGAGGTTGGTGAAGCGGCCGCCGGCGTATAAGGTTTTATCGCTCAGCCGCATGGTCTCCAGCAAATGATGGACGCGATCTTCATCGATATCCTCGAGGCCGTACAACCGGTCGAAGAGATGAAAATCGGAAAAGATGATGGAAAAGAAATTTCGATAAAACACGTAATTTCCCATATCGACCGGGAAGGAATCACACAGGATCTGTCCGGATGCGGGATAGTAGAGACCCGTGATGAGCTTGAGGAGGGTGGACTTGCCGCTTCCGTTCCCCCCTCCGATGAAGGTCATCTCTCCCGCCCGCAGGGACAAGTCGATGGGGCCGAGGGTGAACAAGGTTCGCCCCTTTTCATCCGTATGATTGAATGTTACGTGTTCGATCCGGATTTCCGTGAATGGGCGATTCGGTTGTATCCGGCTTTGGGGTGCACTGCTTCGGGTATCGTTTACCGCGTCCAGTTCTTTTTCCAGTCTCTCGATGCTTACGAGGGCAGCATCCGCCTTGGCCAGAAAAGGCAGGGATACGACCACGTTTCCAAGGGGACCGATCATGAACAGGATGATGGCGACGAGCTGGCCGATGGAGCTGGCATCCTCGGTCTGGATTCTGGGCAGCAGAAATACCACAGCGCCGAGCAAAATATAGAGAAAGACCTGCCCGAAAATAAACAAGCCCACGAGCTGCCTTTCGGATTTTACTTTCAGATCCCTCGTTTGGTTGGCTCTTGCCCTGATGTGGTTTTCAAAAAGGTCGTTGCTCTTGGCGGTATTGACTTTGACCTCCTTGAAGCCGTCGATGACATGGTGGATATAATCCAGAAACGTGGACTCCTGCCTCAATGCCTCCAGCGTGTCGCGCTCGGTGGATTCCCGGATGCTGAGATAATGCAGCACACTGACAAGCGTCACTGCAGCCGAGATGTAGAGGGCCGTCATGGAAATCAACGCAATATAAACGAAGCAGAAAATCGTCATGAACGCCGATGAGCAAGCATCGCCTGCAAAGCGGGAGGCCTGGTTCAGCACTTCGCCGTGCTCCATCATGGCCGCATAAAGCTCGGATTTACCGGATTTCTCGAAAGACACCAGGCTGGAGTTTCGCACTTTGTCGGTGAGTCTCACTCGCAGGTCGAAAATAAGATTCTGGACATGGTCCGAAATCTTATTCATGGAATATCGTTTTGTGATGACGAAGGCGGTAAGGGACATGACGAACAACGCGAGATACCTCAGGTTGAGACCGTCTTTCAGTACATTTCCGGTTGCCCCGCTGACGACCACGATCAAGAAACCTTGAATGACGCCTGCAACAATCGCGTTGACGGCGATGTTGGTTCCCGAGGGGCCGGTTTCTTGCCAGAGGTATTTGAGAAAACGAAATTTCATCGGGATATAAAAACCCTTGCAGAAATCTGAAACCAGTCCGTTCCGGATGACCTCCAATAGGTCCGACTGTCGAATGCGTATGGCAAAGAGCGCTTTGTTTGTCAATATAAAAGCGGGAAGGCATGCGGAGGCATGCAGGCCGGAGCATTGCCGTTGCGGCATCGCCCGGCCTGCATCGGCAATTCTCCATGGTTTCATTTTTATCGGGAATTGCTGAAGATTGCATCCTAGCTATTGACACATCCAACCGAAATTGATTATAAAAAAAGATTGCTTTTTTCGCGTCTGATAAATCGATGCGGAGGCAAAATATTGCGAGAGCGGGGGTTTCTTGCCTCCGCCTGTGCTTTTCAATGAGAGGAAGGAAAGGAGTCTATCGGGTATGGCTGGGAAGAAAAAGGAGGCCAAAGAGAAACCGCTCGAAAAAATGACAGCGACCGAACTGAGGGAGCTGGCCAAGACGATACCTGAAATTACAGGTACGCATGGAATGAACAAACCGGAGCTGATTGCCGGAATCAAAGCGGCTCGAGGCATCGTGGAAGAAAAGAAGGGGCGCTCCGACACATCGGTCAGAGAGCTCAAACAGAAAATCAAAGCGTTCAAATCGGAGCGTCATAATGCCCTTGAAGCCGATGATCGAAAGAAAGCGGCCATTTACCGCCGGAGAATTTCCCGGCTCAAGAAAAGGTCCAGAAAAGCGGCCTGAACGGACACCCGAAGCCCCCTTGTCGTCCATGCGCTGCGGCCGGTCTAACGGAAAGATCCCGCCGCCGTCGGTCGCCTTCGATATCGACAGCGTCATTGCGGATACGATGACGCTGTTTTTAGATATCGCACGCGATGAATTTGGAATCGAAGGGATCGGATACGAGGATTTGACCGCCTACGATTTGAGCGAGTGTTTGAAAATCGACGGCTCCGTCATCGGACAGATCGTAAACCGCATCCAGGACGGAGGATACGCGACGGCGTTGAAGCCGATTCAGGGGGCACCAGAAATTTTGGGGAAAATCTCGGAATGCCACAGTCCGATTCTGTTCGTTACGGCGAGGCCGCATCCGGGGCCAATCCGAGGCTGGATCGAAGAACGCCTTCTTCTTCCGTCTTCGGGGATCGAGATCGTCGCAACCGGTTCATGCGACGCCAAAGTGAATGTGCTCCTCGAACGCGGCATTTCCTATTTCGTCGAAGACCGGTTGGAAACCTGTTATGAGCTCCATGCGGCGGGAATCACCCCGATTCTTTTCAAGCAGCCCTGGAACCGGTGCCGGCACCCCTTTACGGAGGTCGGCAACTGGCAGGAGCTTGAAGCTTTGATCGATCTTAAGCGACCGGCCGGCCGATGAAAGAGCTGATCAAAGAATTTACGGAATCGCTCGTCTCCGAAAGGGGCTTCTCGGAGCACACCCGCCGGGCATACATGCATGATCTGGCCGAATTCAGCCGGTTTGTCGGAGAACGGCGCCCGGATGACTCAGGCAGTGCGCATACCGGTATGAGCCCGCCCGTGGACAGGTTGATGATACGGGAATACCTGGGGGTACTGCACAAAAAAAACAGCAGAGCGACTATCGCAAGAAAACTGTCCGCCGTGCGTTCCTTTTTTCGATATCTGATCAGGCGGGGGATCCTCACGGATAATCCGGCGGCGCTGGTGGCCACCCCCAGGCAGGAGAAGACGATTCCGGATTTCCTGAGTGTAGACTCCATGTTCCACCTGCTGGACCATATCGAAACGGATACCGTCTTGAATCTCAGGAACCGCGCGATGTTCGAGACGCTTTATTCCACCGGCATCCGGGTATCCGAGCTCGCCGGATTGAACGTGTTCGATGTGGACTTTGCAGCGGGACTGATAAGGGTTTTCGGAAAAGGGAGAAAGGAGCGCCTGGTTCCGGTAGGGAAAAAAGCGCTGGAGGCGATTGCCGCTTACATGGAACGGTTGAGGTACGAACGAGGTGCAGGAATAAATGGGGGTTGCCCGGATGCGGACGGTCCCCTTTTCCTGAACAAGGACTTCGGCAGGATTTCCACGCGATCGATTGCCAGGATCCTGGATTTAAAGGCAAAGTCGTCGGGGATACCGACACCGATCTCCCCTCATGGACTGCGCCACAGCTTCGCCACCCATATGCTGGATGCCGGGGCGGATCTCAAGGCGGTCCAGGAGATACTCGGACACAAGAGCCTCTCGACGACACAGAAGTATACACATGTCAGCATCGAACGGCTGATCCGCGCATACGATAAAGCGCATCCGAGGAAGTAAGGCGGCTTTGGTATCTTCCCGTTCGAGGGTGGAACCTGGCCCTGAGGGTTTTTTCCCGTCTTTGGAATGTCGGAATAATGGAAATATTGGGTATGGTCGTGGAAGCGATATGAAAATTCGTGGAACAACGATTCTTGCCGTTCGGCGGGAGGGAAAACTTGCGATTGCCGGTGACGGTCAGGTCACTTTGAACGACACCGTACTGAAGCATCACGCCGTCAAGGTACGAAAGATCTACAACAACCGGATCATCGTCGGATTCGCCGGGGCCACCGCAGATGCGTTGAACATGTTCGACCGGTTCGAAGCGAAGCTGGAGCAGTACAACGGAAACTTGACACGATCCGCAGTGGAGCTGGCCAAGGACTGGAGGACGGATAAGTACCTCAGACGGCTCGAGGCGCTGATGATTGCAGCCGACGCCAAAAGGATCTTTCTGATCTCCGGAAACGGGGATGTCATCGAACCCGATGAAGACATCATCGCCATCGGTTCGGGCGGTGTGGGTGCCCGGGCGGCGGCGACGGCCCTGTTGAAACATACCGGCATGGACGCACGGAGCGTGGTGGAGGAAGCGATGAAGATCGCCGCCCGCATCTGTATATACACCAATGACTCCGTAACCATCGAGGAACTTTAAATTCATCGCGTCCGAAACCCGAACGCATCGATTGGAATTGTGGGCTATCCCATGAGAGATCTCAAACCTTCCGAAATCGTGCTGGAGCTCGATAAATACGTGATCGGGCAAAAGAATGCGAAAAGATCCGTAGCCATTGCGCTTCGAAACCGATGGCGCCGGCGACAGGTTCCGAATGAGCTCAAGGAAGAAATCGCACCCAAAAACATCATCCTGATCGGACCGACGGGGGTGGGGAAAACCGAAATCTCCCGCCGGCTTTCGAAGCTGACCGATTCTCCCTTCATCAAGATCGAAGCTTCCAAATTCACGGAAGTCGGTTACGTGGGACGGGATGTGGAATCGATGATTCGGGATATTGTCGAGCTCACGGTCAGCATGCTCAAGTCCCGGGAGCAGGAGTCCGTTCGGGATAAGGCGCAGCAGAATGCGGAGGAACGGATGCTCGATCTTCTTCTGCCGAAGTCATCCCTGCCGGAACCGCGGCCCGCAGGAGAGAATCCGCCGCTGAGGCCGGTCGAGCAGGAGACCGATATCGACCTCTCGACGCGGGAGAAGCTCAGACGGATGCTTCGAGAGGGAAAGCTCGATCAGCGCTATGTGGATCTGGATGTCCCGGAAAAGGCGATGCCGATGGTCGAGGTTTTCTCCAATATCGGCATGGAGGAGATGGGTATCAATCTTCGGGATATGTTCGGAAGCATCCTCCCCAAGAATACCAAGAGGAGAAAGATCCGGGTGCCCGAGGCCATGGAGATTCTCATCCAGGAAGAGGCCCAAAGGCTCGTCGATATGGAAAAAGTGGTCAGCCAAGCGATTGAAAAAGTGGAACAGTCAGGGGTGATCTTCCTTGATGAAATCGATAAAATCGTCGGCAAGCAGGGGGGGCACGGCCCGGACGTTTCACGCGAAGGGGTTCAAAGAGACCTGCTGCCGATCGTCGAAGGATCTACCGTAAGCACCAAGTACGGTCCGGTGAAGACGGATCATATCCTGTTTATCGCCTCGGGAGCGTTTCACGGCAGCAAGCCGTCTGATCTGGTTCCAGAGCTCCAGGGTCGGTTCCCGATTCGTGTGGAGCTCGATTCCTTAGGGAGGGACGATTTCGTGCGGATTCTCACCGAGCCCAAAAACGCGCTCATCAAACAGTACACGGCGCTGCTGAAGACGGAGGGAATCGATATCGTCTTCGAAGAAAACGCAATCCACCAGCTTGCAGACATCGCCGAAGAGGTCAACAATCGAACCGAAAACATCGGCGCCAGAAGGCTTCATACATTGATGGAGCGGCTGCTTGAGGACGTTCTCTTCGATGCGCCCGATATGCAGATGCAGCGGATTACAATCGACAGAGGATACGTCGATGACAAGCTCAAAGACATCAAGGATGATGAGGACTTAAGCCGGTATATCTTATAAGGAGACGAACATCGAACATTGAACACCGAACGTCCAACATCGAATTGATGAACAAAATCAATCTTAGTTTCTGGTTTGATCCAATGCCGCAAGGGGCACGGCCGGGGCTGAAATCTAAAATCTAAAATCTAAAATCTAAAATTCAAGGCTTCCCATGACTCCTAATGTTGCAGACATCCTGATCGAGGCGCTTCCCTATATACGGAGGTTTTACGGCATGACCATCGTCATCAAGTACGGCGGTCATGCAATGGTGGACCAGCAGCTAAAGGAAGATTTTGCCCGGGATATCACGCTGATGAAATTCATCGGGCTGAATCCGGTGGTCGTTCACGGCGGGGGGCCGCAGATCAATACGGTTCTGGACCGGATGGGGATCCGCCCGACTTTCGTCCGGGGCATGCGTCTGACCGATGCCGAAACCATGGATGTGGTGGAGATGGTCCTCGGCGGAAAGATCAACAAAGCGATCGTTGCCGACATCAACCGGCACGGCGGCAAGGCGGTCGGGCTCAGCGGAAAGGACGGCGGCCTCGTTTTCGCAAAAAAACTCCATATCGTTCATCAGGAATCCGAGGACAAACCGCCCGAGATCATCGATCCGGGCTTGGTCGGGCAGGTCACCCAAGTCAACCCGGACATCATCAACACACTGACCCGGCAGGGATTCATCCCGATCATCGCTCCGGTGGGGGCGGGGGAGTCGGGGGAAACATTCAACATCAATGCCGATCTTGTTGCCAGTCATATCGCGATGGCGCTTTCCGCTGGCCGTTTGATCCTTCTCACCGATGTGGACGGGGTGCTGGACGATTCGGGATGCCTGATATCGACAATACGAGCAGGAGAGATCCCGCAGATGATCCTGAACAAGACGATTTCAGGCGGAATGATCCCAAAGATCGAATGCGCCTCGGAGGCATTGAGCAAGGGAGTCGAAAAGGTTCACATCCTGAATGGAAAGAAACGGCACGCGTTGCTGCTCGAGCTGTTCACGGACAAGGGGATCGGAACCGAGATAAAAGCCTGAAGAAAGGGCAAATCACACGGTCATGCTTGGGATTTGAGATTTTCCATCTGTTTGGAATTTGATGCTTGAGATTTGAGATTTTCTTTCGCTGGGGGTGTTATGAAAAAAGACATACGATCGCTGCTGGATCTTACTGCCGCAGATTTTCGTCTCCTGATGCGGCGGGCCGTCTCTTTGAAAGAAGACCGGAAGAGAGGGTCCGAAAATAGACCGCTTTCCGGAAAGACCCTGGGGCTTGTCTTCGAAAAGGCATCCACCCGGACCCGAATCTCCTTCGAAGCGGCCATGGCACAGCTCGGGGGGAGTTCGATTTTCATCAGCCCAAAAGACACCCAGATGGCAAGGGCCGAATCGGTTGCCGATACGGCTCGGATCCTCTCGCTCTATCTGGATGCAGTGGTGCTGCGGACCTATTCCCAGGCGTTTCTGGAAGAATTCGCCGATGCCGCAAGCATTCCGGTGATCAACGGTTTGACCGATCTATATCACCCCTGTCAGGTGTTGAGCGATCTGATGACCGTAGAGGAGAAAAAAGGGCCGGTGCAACATCTGAAAATTGCCTGGGTGGGAGACGGCAACAACATGTCTCATTCATGGATCAACGCCGCAGGGGTTCTGGGACTGAATCTTACGCTGGCGTGTCCTGAAAGCTACGCTCCGAAAAGCGAAGTTCTCGATGCAGCCGGGAAATCGGGCATGGGGCGGATCCGTGTGACGGGAGATCCGATCGAGGCCGTCATGGACGCGGATGTGGTAAACACCGACGTTTGGGCAAGCATGGGGCAGGAATCGGAATCGAAACATCGGAAGAATGCATTTCGGAATTTTACGGTAGACAGCCGGTTGATGTCCCATGCCAAAGGGGATGCCATCGTCATGCATTGCCTGCCGGTGCATCGGGGTGAGGAGATCACCGGAGAGGTGCTGGACGGCCCCCAGTCGGTGATCTGGGACCAGGCGGAAAACAAGCTGCATATGCACAAGGCCGTGCTGGAAGCCTTGATCGGTTCTTAAATCTAATCTGTTCAGGGAATTTGCATTCTCGCGCGGAGACGCAGAGGCGCAGAGAATAAAAATGAAGTAGGCATCGAGACCTATGCCGCCGGGTTCATTCGATTGAACGTGCTCAGGCTTTGCATATGAAGGATGCTGGAACAGAAGCTCGCAGAGCTCGGGCGATGCAGGAATTGCGATGACTGAAAAACTCTGGGACGGAAGGTTTTCGGAGAAAACCGATGTAAGTGTCGAAACCTTTACAGCCTCCATCGATGTCGACAAGCGGCTGTATGACTGCGATATCGACGGCAGCATCGCCCACTGTCGAATGCTCGCCAGATCCGCCATCATTTCGGAAGCGGAAGCGGAGGCCATCGTCGAGGGGCTCGAAAAGATCCGGCAGGAGATCCGCTGCGGACGGTTTGCTTTCGACAACCGGCTCGAAGACATCCATATGCATATCGAATCCCGGCTGGCCGAGATCGTCGGAGATGCGGCAAGGAAACTCCATACCGCAAGAAGCCGAAACGACCAGGTTGCCCTGGATATCCGGATGTATCTTCGGGAAGAGACCCGAGGCATCCTGACCGATCTTTTGAATCTTCGAAAGGTGATCGTCGCGCTGGCCGCAGCCAATCTGGATATCATCATGGCAGGGTATACGCACACGCAGCGGGCCCAGCCGGTGCTTCTTTCTCATCATCTGATGGCCTACTATGAAATGCTGGCCAGGGATTCGGAAAGGTTTTATGACTGCGGAAGACGGATCGATGTCTGTCCCCTGGGAGCCGCCGCATTGGCGGGTACGACCTATCCGATCGATCGGCGGTATTCGGCGGCGCTGCTCAAATTTTCGAAAGTATCGGAAAACAGCATCGATTCGGTTTCGGATCGGGACTTTTTAATCGAATTTTCCGCTGCCTCCGCCATCTGCATGGTTCACCTGAGCCGATTGTCGGAAGAACTGATCCTATGGTCTTCCGCCGAGTTCGGCTTTATCGAACTTCCGGATGCATTTGCCACCGGAAGCAGCATCATGCCGCAGAAAAAAAACCCGGATGTCCCCGAACTGGTCCGCGGAAAAACGGGCCGTGTTTTTGGAAACCTGACGGCTCTTTTGACGATGATGAAATCACTGCCGCTCTCTTACAATCGGGACATGCAGGAAGACAAGGAGGCGGTTTTCGACACCATCGACACGCTGGGTTCCTGCATCCGGATTTATACGAAACTGCTGCCGAAGCTCAAGATCAAAAAAGAGACGATGCGCCGGTCTGCGGAATCCGGGTTTTTGAATGCAACCGATCTTGCCGACTATCTCGTATCGAAAGGGATCCCCTTTCGGGAGGCGCATGCCTGTGTGGGCCGGACGGTGGGATATGCGATTTCTCAGAACAAGGAATTGGATGCACTGTCGCTCGAAGAGTTGAAGTCGTTTTCGGACCGGATCGAATCCGATGTCTTTGCGGCGCTTACTCCCGATCAGATGATCCGTCGCAGAAAATCCCTCGGCGGAACGGCCAGGGCCAATGTAAAGCGTGCCGTGCTGCGTGCGGGGAAAGCGATGCAGGCCGAAGCGGGGCGTATCTCCGGCATATGGAAGAGGTAGGAATGGGGAAATCTGTCGGCCTGAAAACGGCAGCGGGGGTTTTTTTGGTGATTCTATCTTTTTCGACGGGGTCGTGCGGGAGAAAAGCCTCCCCGGTACCTCCCCGGGCAATACCGCCTCCGGTTGTGCTCGATCTCTCTTTTGAGCTCCAGGAAGGACAGGTCACCCTGGCCTGGACCGCACCTCCGGCTCCGCGGCGGGTGATCGGAAGGTATGCCGGTTTTTTCGTCTACCGGTCGAAGGTGCCAATCGCCGCCCCCGCATGCCCGGACTGTCCGATCCTGTTCGAACGGGTTGCCTCCGTACCGTATAAGGGTGAAATTCCGGGCCAGGAGGAAATTATCTATACGGAAGCGCTCGAAGCAGGATATCACTATATCTACAAGGTAACGGCCTATACGGCGGACGGCATGGCGGGGGCAGATTCCAACCATGTCAGGTTCACCTATTGAGCAATTTGCGGATCCGGAGTTCGCTTAGCGACATGTCCGAAACGGCTTCACATATCGCCTTTGTTTCCGTTGGATCCAACCTGGGGGACAGACTCGAAAATTGCCGAAGAGGCATCGAAGCGGTGCGCAAATCAGACGGAATCGAGGGCGTAAAGCACTCCCCTTTTTATCAGACAGAACCGGTCGATTTCAAGGACCAGGGTTGGTTCATCAACTGCGCGATCATGCTCCGCACCGGCTTGGAGCCGTCTACCCTGTTGTCCCGTTTGCGGTGGATCGAAAAAGAGCTGGGGCGCACCGAAGGGGGCTTGCGCTTCGGCCCTCGAATCATAGACCTCGATATCCTGCTCTTTTCCGATCGTGTGATCCGCACCGTCGAGTTGACGGTGCCGCACCCGAGAATGCACAAAAGGCGCTTTGTGTTGAAGCCGATTTGTGATATAGATCCGTATGTCGTTCACCCCGTGCTCAAGTGCACCGTGATGGAGCTCTTGGCCCGGCTCGATGTAAAAGACCAAAGGATCATCCCTTATCCATGCGATTCCTGATATTCATATTGTTGTTCTATCTGGGATATCGTTATATAAAATCCTTGACGGCAGGGCGCGCCGTCACCGGCTCCTCCTCGGGGGCGGCCGAAAGGATCGAAGATATTCTGGTCCAAGATCCGTTTTGTCAAATCTATGTTCCGAAAAGAGAGGCTCTCTCGATGAAAATGGAGGGGCAGACTCTTTATTTTTGCAGCGAGGAATGCCGGTTGAAGTTTACGGAAGCTCGCTTGAAGACCGATGCATGACCCATCAACCGATTCAGGTGTACTTTCTTCATCGATGGTGCGATTGAACGGATACGAATGGATAAGCGTTCATGTTTCAAGGAATCAAAATACGGGAAGACCTGAGCCACCCAAACAGCCTCACCCTGTACCGCATCCTTGTCATACCGGTAATCGTTCTGCTCCTTATTTTTCCGAACCGCTTCAGCACGTTTATCGCGGGAATCGTCTTCAGCAGCGCAGCAGTCACCGATTACTTCGATGGATTCTATGCAAGAAGGCGCGGGCTGGTCTCTGCTTTCGGCAAGTTGATGGATCCGATCGCCGATAAGCTTCTGACCTGCTCGGCATTCATCATGCTGGTGGCTCACGGGTGGGTGCCGGGCTGGATCGTATGCATCATCGTCGCCCGGGAGATCGCGGTGACCGGGCTTCGGGGTGTGGTTTCGGAGAAGGGAGGCGATATCTCCGCTTCGAAGCTCGGTAAATACAAAACCGGTTTTCAGATCGCTGCGGCGATTCCCCTGATCCTCCATTACCCTTACTTCGGAGTCGATCTCCATGCCGTGGGCACCTTTCTTCTGTGGGGAGCGCTCATCTTTACCGTCTGGTCCGGGGCCGATTACTTCATCCATTTCAAAAAACTTCTCCAACATTGAAAATGAGAAGTCAGATGTCAGATGTCGGAAGTCAGTTGTCCGGGGCCGGCGAAGCGAAAAACCTCGATTCCTCCAATCATGATCCATATCGGCGAATTACCGCCTTGACAGGATAAGATCTCAATGATAGGGCAGGATCAGAAAATGTGTTCGGGTATTCGGCCGCCCGTTTAGGGCTTTATAAGGGAAGCCGGTGAGATGCCGGCGCGGACCCGCCGCTGTGAGTGGGGACGAAACCCGCAAAACGACCACTGTGCTGTAAGCTTGCGTTCGAAACAGCATGGGAAGGTGCGGGGAGTAGAAAGATCCACAAGCCAGAAGACCTGTCGAAGACCCGCATAGATCTTGGAGAGAAGGCAAATCCCCAAGCTGAAAAATTCAGCTTGGGGATTTTTTTTTAAACAAAGCATCCGATTCAAGGGAGAGCCATATGGCCAATGCACTTTTGATCAAAATCGTTCCTGAAAACTGCCGGGGCTGCAGGCGATGCGAGGTGGCATGTTCCTGGCGTGACTTGGGGCCGCTCAATCCGCGCCTTGCCGGAATCACCATCTTGAGGTTGGACGGCGGGGGCATGGACTATCCGCTGATCAACATGGAATGTCTCGAAAGGTTTTGCGGTAAACAGGATCCTCGAAGGAAAAATGCGCTCGAACCCGCCTGCGTCAGCGCATGCCTCTTCGGCGCCCTGCAATTCGAGGTCGATACAACGGAGGAGCACTCGCGTGAATAAGAAATGGTACGGCTGGGCCGGGAAAATTCTCGAAGTCGACCTGACCGATCGCAAAATAGAAAAAAAAGATCTTTCCGAACACCTGGCGCATCGATACCTCGGGCAGGCAGGAATCAACGCCCGCCTGTTGTACGAAAGGACCTCTGCGGCAACCCATCCCTATGATCCTGCGGCGCCGCTTTTCTTCGGAGTCGGACCCTTGGGAGGAACCCTGGCGCCCTGTTCCGGAAGATTCACGGTTACCTTTAAGTCGCCGCTTACGGGAGTTTTCGGCGATTCGAACTGCGGCGGCCACTTCGGGCCCGAACTCAAAATGGCGGGCTACGATCACGTCATCATCACCGGAAAAGCAGACCGCCCCGTGTATCTTTGGATCGACAACGATCGGGTCGAAATCCGCGATGCCGGGGCTTTGTGGGGGAAAAACACCTGGGAGACCGACGAGTCGATCAAAGACGATGTCGGCGAGAGAACCGCCCAGGTGGCTTGCATCGGCCCGGCGGGTGAAAATCTGGTCCGGTTTGCCGCAATTATCTGCAACCGGGCACGCGCTGCGGCTCGATGCGGCCCCGGAGCCGTCATGGGTTCTAAAAATCTCAAGGCGATCGCCGTGCGCGGAGACCGGGGTATCCGGGTTGCGGACAGATCCGCGTTTCAGGATGCGACCGAAGAAGCCCTGCAGGCGATCCTGGCCGACCCGCTTTACGAAAACGCCAAAACGTACGGCACCCTGGCGATCACCGGTTTGGCGCAAAACCTCGGATTTCTTCCGACCCGCAATTTCCAGCAGTCCACTTTCGCCGGGGCGGACAAACTGAAGGGAGAAGTCTTCCTGGAGCGTTACGGCACTAAGCACAAGGGTTGCTACAACTGTCCCGTGTCGTGCAGCCGCTTTTATCAGGTGTCCGGGGGACCATACGCTTCCACACGCGGCGAAGGGCCTGAATACGAAAGTGTTACCGCTCTTGGAGCAAAATGCGGCAATGACAACTTCGATGCAATCCTCCATGCCAATACGCTCTGCAACCAACTGGGGCTGGATACAATTTCCGCCGGCAATACGATCGCATGGGCGATGGAATGCCGTGAAAAGGGAATCCTGACCGAAAATCAGATAGACGGGCTGGATCTTGTTTTCGGAAATGATGCCGCTATGGTCGAGCTGCTTAAAAGAATAGCCGCCAGAGAAGGGATCGGCGGCCTGCTGGCCGATGGGCCGTTTATCGCATCCCGAAAGCTGGGCGGCACCGATTTCGTCATACAGAGCAAGGGGTTGGATTATCCGGCCGTCGATATCCGGGGAACCAAAGGAATGGCCCTTTCTTTTGCCGTATCCCCGAGAGGGGGGGACCACCTGAAAGGGCTGCCCCTTTACGAAGTGGCACCCGAAATCTATGCCGATGATATCCTGAGGGAGATCGGTATCGAAGCCGGCGGCCGGTACTGGCTCCGGTACGATACAAAAGCGAAGCTCATGCGGTGGCACGAAAACTGGCATTGCGTGGTCGATTCTCTGGGGCTGTGCAAACTGGAGGGAATCGCCCTCAAGCCTCTGCTGCCGATTCATTTTCAACGCATGTTGTCTGCGGCTACCGGATGGGATATTTCCGTGCAGGAGCTTGAACGGATCGGAGATCGGATCTGGAACGTGGAGCGCCTTTTCAATGTCAGGGAGGGAAAGACCAGAAAAGACGATCTGCCGCCGCGCCGCCTGCTCGAAGAGCCCATTTCAACGGGCCCTGCCAGGGGAGAGCAGCTGGAAAGGGAAAGGTATGAAGCGATGCTTACGGAATATTACCTGCTGCGCGGCTGGTCCCCGGAAACGGGCATTCCGACGAAAGAAAAGCGCATCGAGTTAGGGCTGGAATAAAAAACAGGATTTGACAGGATCAACAAGATCGACAGGATAGAGTGAAAGAGGCCAAGACGATCCTGTAGATCCTGTCTAAATGTATTGAAGTTTCGTATAAACCCGGCTGCTGGATGCTGGATTCTGGATGGCTGAAGCGGCCAGTTTGATCGAATCAGAAACTGATAAGTGTTTGTTCATTTTGGATTTCGAGTTTCGAATTTGCTTTTAATTTGTTTCGGATTTCGATATTCGGATTTCGGATTTCATGTAGTTTCATATAAACCCGGCCGTGCCGCTTCCGGCATTTGATCGAATCGGAAACTGAAGAGAAGAACACTGAACACTGAACACTGAACACTTTGTAGTTTCTAACAAGCTCACGAGTCCTGCAGATTTTCTCCGAATAGCTCATCGATCGAAAGAAGGCGCTGGGTGAGCCCCTGCTGGTAGGCGTAGAGCACCAGTTTTTCCAGGGTGGCCCGGTTCGCTTTGATTCCGTAGGGCCAGAAGTTTTCACCGAAGATTTCACGGGTTTCATCCATTGCGGAGGGTAGAAAAGGGACCATCGCCGAAAGAGCGCCGTTGTCCGAAAGCGCCTCGATGGTCTTCTGCCGGGAAGAGAGCAGCGCCTTGTAGAGACTCTTGAGAGCCCAGGGGTTGTTCCGATAGACATCCTTTCGCAGCACTACGCAATGCATGATCGGGTGGATGCCGGTCCGGCGGTAGTATTCGATTTCCGCACGCTTGTAGTCCGGAAACATCCGCTTTACTCCGGTGGTTTCGGCGGTAAAGCAGGCAGGCACCTGATGGAGCAGCGCGGCATCGACCTCGCCGGATGCCAGCATGTCGGAAAGCGTTTGTCCGGGTTTGATATACCGGATGCGGACGCCCGCAGGCAGTTGAATCGGAACCCGCGGTTCGACTGCGCCCACCCAATCGACCGAAGCCATATCGAGGCCGAATTCTTCACACAGGATGCCGACGATCCAGACAACGGCCGTCATCCCCCACTCGCGGACCGCGATGCGTTTGCCGTTGAGATCCTCGGGTTTTTCAATCCGGGAAGCCGCGTTGAAGTACACCATGGAGTGGCGAAATACACGGCTGGGGAACGCAGGAATCCCGACAAAAGGGCTCTCTCCGGCACCCAGGTGGTAACAGTGGGTTCCCATCGACATCTCCGAAGCGTCGAACTCCTGAAAACGGCTCATCCGATTAAAAATTTCCGGAGGGTTCAACCGGATGATCCGGAGATTGATCCCCTCCGGTCGGATAGCACCTCTTTCCAGCATACCGGTGCGATCGTAGTCTCCGAAAGCGACCGTGAGCTCCAATTCGGATTTGGACATGGGAGGATTCCTTTCGCTCATGCGTTGAAGATTCTTCTGCTCCGAATGTATTCGATTCCCCAGGAGGAAGTCAAAGCAAAACATCCGGCATCCAATATCCAGCCTCGAGCATCGCAGTTCATTGACACTTCTTTCTGAGAAGATGTATATACTTTCAATCGCTCGTATTCGTGTGCAAAAAGACCCGCCCCGCATGCGCATCGGTTCGGGGGACCGGCTGTTTCCCGAAGTTTTTGAGATACGAAGGGGGAAAGCGACAATGACCCAGGCCCACCGGGTGTGCGGCTGGATATTGCTTGTCCTGGCGGTTGCCTGTTTCGGAGAAGGCTTCCGAAACTGGGAGGGAATCGGCGGTACAGGATTTTTCCCGGTGATCCTGGGAATCATTTTTACGCTCCTGGGAACGGGCTTCTTGATTCGGAAATTCCCCGAAAGAGGGCAGTCCTTCCCATGGCCTCCGAGGCCCGGGCGGCTGCGGCTGGGTTTGGTCATCACCGCCCTTTTCCTTTTCCTTCTTTTGACGCCTTACCTCGGATACCCTTTTACGACAGTGCTGTTTATCGCTTCGCTCTTGAAAACGCTCGGCGGCATCCGGTGGCCGTACGGACTTATTTTTGGCGCAGTTGCAGCGCTCATGACTCATGTGGTGTTTAAAACCTGGTTGAACATGCCCCTTCCCATGGGCATGATCGGAATTTAAGCTGAAATGACACCTGCAGTCGATTTGCTTTTAAATGGATTCGCCCAGGCGGTTACACCGACCAACCTGCTTTTCGCTCTGCTGGGCTCCGTACTGGGGACTCTGGTGGGGGTTCTTCCAGGAATCGGTCCCACCTCCGGAATTGCCATCCTTCTGCCTCTGACATCCTTTCTGCCCCCCACCCCCGCGATCATCATGCTGGCAGCCATCTACTACGGGGCCATGTACGGGGGATCGACCACTTCCATCTTGATCAACATTCCCGGAGAACTCTCTTCCGTAGTCACCACCATCGATGGGTATCAGATGGCCCGGCAGGGGCGGGCCGGGCAGGCCCTGGCCATCGCGGCCATCTCCTCCTTCGCCGCCGGAACGCTCGGGATCGTGGGGCTGACCTTCTTTGCCCCTCCTCTGGCCGACTTCGCGCTGAAGATCGGACCTCCGGAATATTTCGGGCTGGTCGTTCTGGCCATGAGTGTTGTGGTCAGCCTCGCGGGGCAGTCCCTGCTGAAAGGCCTGTCGGCAGCCTCGCTGGGCGCGCTGATCGCCATCATCGGGATCGACCCCACCTCCGGGCAGAAGCGGTTAACGCTGGGGAATACGGAGCTTGTCGGAGGGATCGATTTCATCGCCGTCATCATCGGGCTCTTCGCCATCGCAGAAGTCCTGCGGAATGTGGAAGAGGGGACTCAAACGATATCCAAAAACGTGCTCAAAAGGCTCATGCCCCGCATCCGGGAAATCAAAGACTGTATCGGGACGATTCTGCGCGCAACAGGAATCGGGTTTTTCCTCGGAATTCTGCCCGGATGCACCCCCGGGGCCATCTCATTCATCTCCTATGACCTTGAAAAGCGCATTTCTAAAAACAGAGATCAGTTCGGCCGTGGAGCGATACAGGGAGTCGCTGCGCCGGAAGGGGCCAATAACGCGACGACAAGCGGAGGTTTCGTTCCTCTTCTCGCCCTCGGGATTCCTCCCACCCCGGCGCTTGCCGTGCTGTTGAGCGGATTGATGATCTACGGCCTTCAGCCCGGCCCGTTGCTCTTCGAGAAGCAGCCGCAGTTTGTCTGGACGATCATCGCCAGCATGTATGTGGGGAATGTGATGCTGCTCATCCTGAATCTTCCTCTGGTCGGCCTTTGGGCGAAACTGGTGGCCGTTCCATACCACTTCATGTGCCCGATGATCCTGCTGTTCAGCTTTATCGGCGCCTTCAGCGTGCGCAACAATTTCTTCGATGTCTGGACCGCTCTTTTTTTCGGAGTCCTCGGGTACTTCCTGGGAAAAATGAAAATCCCTTCGACGCCGCTGGTGCTTTCACTGATTCTTACACCCATGCTGGAAAGCTCTCTCCGGCAGTCGATCAGCATGGGGGCCGGGAGTCCGATTCTGCTGGTCACCCGACCCCTGACGCTTGCATTCATCATTTCCGGCGCGATCCTGGCGGGTTTATCCTTGTATGCCCGCTCCCGAAAGCCGGCAATTAAAGAATATATATTGGGAGACGGTCAAGAAGCCGACTGAAGAAGGTGAACGTTTGAATTTCCGATTTCCAATGGTCAACGTCCAATGTCCAAGTGAAACAGATCAACTCTTTTCGTGCTTTCGTGTTTTGGCGGTTAAACGGTTGCCATGATTTCTGAAACACCTAAAAAAAGGAGGTTCTCTATGGAAAGGATGAAAAAAACCGGTTTGGAGAAATTCTTTGTCCTGGTTCTTGCGGGGCTGACCCTTTTCCTCTGGACGGCGCAAGCCGATTGCGCATACCCTGACCGGCAGGTGGAGATGATCGTGGCCTTCGGCCCGGGTGGTGCGGCGGATGTGGCCGCCCGGCTGGTTTCCAGCTATATGTCCAAGAAATGGGATCAACCGATCAACGTGATCAACATGCCCGGCGCCTCGGGAATCATCGGAACCCGCCACGTCTTGAACTCCAAACCCGACGGGTACACGCTGATGATGGACAATCATGCCGTAAGCGCCATGCTGGCCGCCACCCAGATGGAGCTCCCCTTCAAATGGGACAACCGCACCGTCATTTCCCGGGTCACGGTCGACCCGGTGATCTTTTCCGTGAAATCGGATTCTCCGTGGAAAAGCCTCAAGGAGGTGGCGGACCATATCGGCAAAAACCCCAAAGTTCTTCGCTGGGGGGTCGCCGGGGTAACGGCGGTCGGCGCCTTTGCCATGCCTGAATTTCTGGATGTGAGCAATTTGCCTACGGACAGCCTGAACCGGGTCGTATTCAAGAGCGGGGGGGAAGTGGTCACCAATCTTGCCGGAGGACACATCGACCTTGCCGCTCAGCAGTACAGCGAAAGCGCAGGGCTCCTGACAGCCGGCAAAGTCAGAGGGCTCTGCGTGGTGCATACGGAGAGACTGCCCGGCCTGAATGATATTCCCACGGCGAAAGAGGTCGGCTATCCGGGTTTGACCGTTTATGGATGGCAGGGATTATCGGGACCCGCCGGGCTTCCCAAGGAGGTTGTCGACAAATGGTCCAAGGCTATCCAGGAGGCCAGCAAAGACCCCGCTTTTCTCGAGCAGGCTGCAAAGATTTATAAAATCGTCGCTTATATGAACCCGGAGCAGTTCCGGGAATTCATGCAGGCGGAATACAAGAGATATCTGCCCATGGCCGAACGGCTCGGGATGCGGAAAAAGTAGGGATTTGGGAACGCTGAACACTGAACAGGGAGGAATCGAAGATGACCCTTCATATCGGAATCGTCGGCCCCGGCGGAATCGCCGAGCGGGCTCTTGCGCCGGCGCTTGCCCGGGTCGATGGGGCGGCTCTTTGGAGCGTATTGAGCCGCAGCAAAGCGCGCGCCGCGGAATTTGCAGAACGGCACGGGGCCGGAGCGAAGACTCCGGCCCATGAAGACCTGGAGTCTTT
>QZKK01000078.1 GCA_003599475.1 Desulfobacteraceae bacterium | reverse complement strand
AGTCCTGTGTCCCTGCATCCCTTATTGACACGGGGTTTCTTTTTGGTTAGGTTCCGTTAAAAGACGGCTCCAGAGCGCTGCATCCGCCGCTTAGGGCCCGGCGACCCCACCGCAACACTGGAAACGGCCATGATAATCGGACTCGATGTCGGAGGCACTCACGCAGACGCGGTTCTGATGGGTGAGGAGGGCCTGATCAATGAAAAGAAGGTTTCTACCAACCCTAAGAACCTGTTCGAGACGGTTCTTTCCATCCTTGAAGAGATAACGGAGGGGATCGATCCGGCCCGAATCCGCCGGGTGGTTTTGAGCACGACCCTTACGACCAATGCGATCGTTCAGAATCAGCTTCCGCCGGTGGGAGTGATCGTATCCTGCGGCCCCGGAATCGATCCTGAAGTTTATCGCACAAACGAGCACTACTTCAAGGTTTCCGGTGCCATCGACCACCGGGGCCGCGAGAATTGTCCGATTCATCCGGAAGAGATCAAATCGATCGGACGGCGGCTGCAGTCGGAGGGGATCCGCCTTGCGGCCATTGTCGGAAAATTTTCGGTCCGCAACCCTGCTCACGAAGTCGGAATCGGCGAAATTCTCAAGCCGTATGTGGAAAAAGTGTTTCTCGGGCATCGAATCTCGGGCGGCCTCAATTTCCCTCGCAGGATCGCCACAGCCTATCTCAATGCAGCCGTCTACCCCCTGCATAAATCGTTCTATTCCGCCGTTGAGAGTTCTCTCGAGGCAAAGGGGCTTTCACTCCCGATCCGAATCCTGAAGGCCGACGGCGGGAACATGAAGTTTCAATCCTCCATAGAGTATCCCGGCCAAACGATCCTTTCGGGCCCGGCGGCCAGCGTGATGGGTTCGCTCGCATTCGCCGGCAAAGGGATCGACTCGATGGTGATGGATATCGGAGGAACCACGACGGATATGGCCATTCTGGTCGACCAGGACCCCCTGCTGGATCCTCTCGGAATCGAGCTTGGAGGATACAAAACGCTGATCCGCTCGCTGGATACCGTCTCGATCGGCATCGGCGGCGACAGCCGGATCCGATATTCAAACGGGCGGTTGAGCATCGGTCCCGATCGTCTCGGACCGGCCATGGCCTATGGAGGACCCACCCCGACACCCACCGATGCCATATGCGTCCTGGAATGTATCGAAGGAACCGACAAGGAGAGATCGGTACGTGGATTGGAATCGATTTCGGCCGCCATGGGGTTACCGGTGGAAGCGGCCGCATTGAAAATATTCGATCATACCTGCCGCCTCATTTTGGACTCCGCCGAGCGGATGATCCAACGCGCAAACAGCAAGCCGGTTTACACCGTTCATGAGCTGAGGGACGGATACAGCGTCAAGCCGAGCGAGCTTCTGGTCATGGGAGGCCCGGCCCCATATTTTGCCAGACATTTCGAGAAGATTTCCAAGTATAAGGTGCGGGTGATACCGCATTGGGAATTGGCCAATGCCATCGGCGCGGCCCTGGCCCGAACCACCTGTGAAGTCACTTTTTTTGCCGATACCGAGCAGAACATCTCCACTGCCCCGGAGGAAAATTACACCGAAAGGATCGGAAAGGACTTCACCAGCAGCGACGCCGTCAAGAAAGCGTTGAAGCTGCTGGAGAAAAAAGCGATTCAGCGGGGCGCAAACCCCGACCACCTCGAAATGGAAGTTCTCGAAGAGATGCAGTTCAATATGGTGCGCGGATTTTATACCACCGGCAAAAACATTCGGGTGCGGGTGCAGGTCAGACCCGGGCTCATCCATGGATACGACAAGCTGATCCAAAGCATTTCCAATTCAGCTCCACCAGGAGTCTTTCATGATCCAGGCCAAGTATAGAACCGGGCTTGTCTTCTTTCCGGCCTTTGACTGGGCGATCAGCCCCACCCATCCCGAAAGAGAAGAACGGCTGCTCTACACACAGGACCAGGTGCTCGAGGAAGGTCTGCTCGATATCGAAGGGATCGTCGAATTCAAACCGGACCTGGTCACCATTCAGGACGTCCAGCGCGTCCACTTCTGTGTTCCCGACCCCTGGAGCGTGATGACCGAGTCCCACTTCATCAGCGCCGGCGGGGCGAAAACCATCGGTATGGCCGTACTCGATCGGAAGGTGCAAAGGGGGTTTGCCCTGGTGCGCCCTCCCGGGCATCATGCGATGCGGGTGGTTCACGGCGCCAGAGGATTCTGCAACGTCAACATCGAAGCCATCATGATCGAATACCTCAGACAGGCATACGGGATCGGGAAGGTGGCGATCGTCGACACCGACTGCCATCACGGGGACGGCACCCAGGACATCTACTGGCATGATCCGGAAACATTGTTCATCTCGATCCACCAGGACGGCCGCACCCTTTATCCCGGCTCCGGATTTCCCAAAGAAAGAGGAGGACCGACGGCCGAGGGGACCACGGTCAATATCCCGCTTCCACCCTATACCTCGGAAGAAGGAATTCTGATGGCGGCAGAAAGGATCATCGCGCCAATCCTCGATGACTTCAAGCCCGAGCTGATCGTCAATTCGGCAGGACAGGACAACCACTATACGGACCCCATCACGCACATGAACTTTTCCGCCCAGGGGTATGCCAAACTGACCGAGATGCTCAAGCCCGATATCGCGGTCCTGGAGGGCGGCTACTCCATCGAGGGGGCGCTTCCCTATGTCAATCTCGGCATCATTCTGGCGATGGCAGGCTTAGACTACGGAAACATCCGGGAGCCGGATTACGACCCGGAAAAGATCCGGCAGAAACCGGAAGTTACGCAATGGATCCGGGATATCGAAGAGATCACACTCGAAAACTGGCGGAACCGGCACCGGATAAAAGAAGCCGCGCTCCCCTGCGGTCCTTTCCAGGAACGCACCCGGAGCATCTTTTACGATACCGATGGGATCATGGAAAAACAGAGGGAAACCATTCGTGTCTGCGAGGCCTGCAGCGGTGCCTTGCAGATCGAATCCGATTCGGATCGGAACAAACGCGTGCTGGCCATACATATTCCCCGGAAGGCCTGCACAGGCTGCCGGGAACTGGGGCACCGGTGGTACAGTGAAGCCGACTCCGCGCGATTCGATCACATCTTTCTGCAGGATCGAACCGAGGACAGGTACTCCCAGCGGAAAAAATAGCCTGAATCAAAAGCTCGTTTGGTCTTTTCCCTTCAAGCCGAGCATTTGCCGAACCTCATCGCTTCCGGCCGTCTCGAAACTCAGTTCGGTGAGAATGCGGCGCATTTTGGCCACCATATCTCTGTTGCTTTCGGCAAGCTCTCCTCTGCCGATATAGAGGTTGTCTTCCATCCCCACCCGGACCGAACCGCCCATCACCACTCCGACAGTCCCTAGATTGAATTCATGCCGGCCGACCGCGAGCACGGAAAAGATATAGTCTTTTCCGAAAAGCTTGTCGGCCGTCTCCTTCATGAACACCAGGTTTTGTACCGAGGGCTGAATGGCTCCGTGGATCCCGAGTATCAACTGAATCCAAAGCGGTGGTTTGATGACTCCTTTTTCAGCCCAGTACGCGGTGTTGTATAGATGGCCGACATCGTAGCATTCCAGTTCCGGCTTGGTGCCGCATTCATCCATGATCTTAAATATCCGCTCCTGATCGTAGAAGGTGTTTTTAAAGACAAAATCCTTCGAATTTTCGAGATACGGCTTTTCCCATTCGTACCGGTATGATTTGATTCGATCCATCATGGGGAAAAGACCGAAATTGATGGATCCCATGTTGATGGAGGCCAGCTCCGGCTTGAAGATGCGAACCGCAACCATCCGCTCCTCCGGCGTCATCGTCGGAGCACCGCCTGTGGTGATGCAGATGACCACATCGCTTCGACTGTGGACTTCTCTCAGGAAGGGCCTGAACAGATCCGGACGCATATCGGGTCGCCCGTTTTTGGGATCCCTTGCATGAAGATGGACCGTACCGGCACCGGCTTCGGCTGCACCGACGGCCTCTGCTGCGATCTGCTCGGCTGTGATCGGCAGATAAGGGGAAAGCGATGGAACGTGGATGCTGCCGGTAACGGCGCAACTGATGATGACTTTACGACTCATTTGCATTCTCCGAAAATAGTCTCTCATAAATTCTATGTGCGATCTTCCAAGTCATATTGTTTTGAATTTCGTTTTTCGGTCATTTGAATTTGTCTCGAATTTCGACATTAGAATTTCGACATTTCCGCTCTTTCCTATGGACCTTGAGCCGTGCATAGAACTTGCGGTCCCGTTCCCGACGCAGGGCCTCGGCCGCCCCTTGACCATAGTCGTAGAAGCCCGCTTCGGTCTTGAGTCCCAGGCGCTCCGATTCCACCTGTTCGATCAGAAGTCGGGGCGGTTTGAAGTGCGGCTTTTTTAACTTCTCGAACAGGTACCGGTATACGCTGAGATAGGTGTCGGCGCCGGCCTGATCGATGATCTCAAAAGGTCCGTAGGCGCTGAGACGAAAACCGAAGGAAGTTTTGACGATTCGATCCACCTCCGACGGGGTGGCCAGCCCTTCTTCGACCAGGGCGAGCGCCTCTGCTGCCAACGCCATCTGAATTCTATTGGCCACAAAGCCGGGGGCACTTTTACACAGCGTCGGCACCTTGCCGATACCGGTGAGAAAACCCATGAT
The DNA here is from genome assembly GCA_003599475.1 of Desulfobacteraceae bacterium. The sequence continues at coordinate 20,905 of QZKK01000078.1, read as the reverse complement.
CAGGTCGATATTTGCCGGATCCGCCTTCCGGGAGGGGATGACTTCGACGCAGGGGGTGATTTGAGGCGGATGAAACCAGTGGGTTCCGATAACTCGACCGGGATTGGGGATGCCCGCCGCCAGGTCATCGATATCATAGGAGGAGGTGTTTGAAGCAAGAATCGTGTGTGCGCCGGCATGCTTTCCAAGCGTATCCCAGACCGCCCTCTTGATTTGGAAATTTTCTGTAACGGCTTCGACGACATAATCGGTTTCGTGCAGATTTCCGACCAGATCGGTGGTAAAGACGATCCTTTCCAAGATCCCGGAAATTTCCGTTTGTTCCATCTCTCCCAATTCAGCCATAAAGGAGAAATTTTCCTCGATGAAACCCCTGGCCCGAATCAAAAGATCGTCTGTGCGATCCACCAGGCGGACATGAATCCCTTTTGTGGCCAGCAACTGGGCGATGCCGTGTCCCATGATCCCGGCTCCCGCCACGACCGCTTTTTCGATCCTTCTTTTTCCGGCTGCGGAATCGATCGATATCATTTTCTCTCTCCTGAAAGTTCGGCCGAACGAATTGCAATTGGAAAAGTGGTATCAATTTAGGTGTTTGAAAATGGATTCAGTGGAATCTTTTTTTCGTGTAACACTGTCTCGAAAAAGGTGTCAAGGGAAATCCCAACAGCTTTTCTTGGGATCTGCAGAATCCCTACAAAACGATTGACTCTTTCAGGAATTGGAGGGTAAGGATAAGTAGACCCGAACCTGCTGCTCCCCTTCAGAAAGGAGGATCCCATGGCCGAATATCTAAAGAGAGCCCGGGAAAGGACAGCCGAAGATCTTTCCCAGGTGCGCGATACGGTCCGTGAAATCATCGATCGAGTCAAACGGGACGGAGAACCGGCTGTGCGCCACTATTCGCAGAAACTGGATCGGTGGGCCCCCCGAACCTTTCGAGTTTCCGAAGACGAAATCCATTCCGTTCGAAAAAAGCTTCCGGTTTCGATGGTTGAAGACATCGACTTTTGCCAGTCTCAAATCCGCAATTTTGCCCAACAGCAGATGAAGCGGCTGATCGATTTCGAAGTGGAGACGCTGCCGGGAGTCTATCTGGGACAGAAGGTGATTCCCGTCGCCTCTTCAGGCTCTTATGTGCCGGGAGGGCGCTACCCGATGCTCGCTTCGGCCCATATGACGGTCATTACGCCCAAAGTGGCCGGAGTCTCCCGGGTGGTTGCCTGCACGCCGCCTGCCGAAGGAAAAGGAATCTATCCGGCGACACTCTATTCGATGGTCGCCGGTGGAGCCGATGAAATCTACTGTATGGGCGGCGTTCAAGCGCTGGCTGCCATGGCATACGGCATGGAAGGCTTGTCCCCGGTCGATGTGGTCGTGGGTGCCGGCAACAAGTACGTTGCAGAAGCCAAACGGCAGATCTTCGGCGATGTGGGGATCGATCTGCTGGCGGGTCCGACCGAAATCCTTGTGATTGCAGACGACATTGCGGATCCGAAGGTGGTGGCTGCAGACATCCTGGGCCAGGCGGAACACGACCCGAACTCCCGCCAGTGCCTGATTTGTCTGAACCGGAGAACCGCCGAAGAAAGCCTGCAGGAAATCGATCGCCAGTTGAAGGTTCTTCCGACCCGGGAAGTGGCCGAACAGTCATGGAGCCGCTACGGGGAAGTGGTGATTGCAGACTCCCGCGAGGAAGCGGTGACGCTGAGCGACCGGTGGGCGCCGGAGCACCTCGAGGTGCAGACGAAGGATTGGCGGTATTTCCTTGAGAACTGCAGAAACTACGGGTCCATGTTCTGCGGCGAAGAGACCACCGTCGCCTATGGGGACAAAACCATCGGAACCAACCATGTGCTGCCGACACGGGGGGCTGCCCGCTACACGGGAGGCCTTTCGGTCGGAAAATTTGTCAAAACCGTGACCTATCAGTATGCTACAAGGAAAGCTTCTTTAAAGATCGCTGAAGTCTGCGAACGGGCCTGCAAATATGAAAACATGCTCGCCCACGGCATGAGCTGCCGGGTGAGGATCGAAAAGTATGCAAACGCAAAGGAGGCTGAAAATGAGCCTGCCGATTGAAAGGGTTGCCGTCATCGGGGCGGGGACACTCGGCAGCCAGATCGCCCTGACGGCTGCTCATGCCGGATATGCGGTTAAAATCTTCGATACCGACCCGGCGGCTTTTGAAACCATGCTGCAGAGACTTCGCACCGATCTTCAAACGAAAGGGGTTGCCCCTTTTGTCCCCTTTGTGAGATGGGAAGACTGCAGAAAAAAAGTCTTTCAAAGCACCGATCTGAAAGAAGCCGCAGGCGGGGCCCAGTTGATCATCGAGGCGGTCCCTGAAAACCTGGAGCTGAAGCGGAAGCTCTTCCGGATGCTGGGGCCGCTGTCGGCCCCGGAAGCGATTCTTGCCACAAACAGCTCCTCCATCCCGGTCTCCCGGATCGAAGAAAGCAGCGGAAAGCCCGAACGATGTCTGAATATGCATTTCTACATGCCGCTTCAGGGGATGAATATCGCCGACGTGATGGGCGGAACACGCACACTGCCGGAGGTGATTGAAACCGGAAAACGTTGGGTAAGCTCTCTGGGCATCCTCCCGCTTACCGTCAAAAAAGAGCTTCTAGGATTTTGCTTCAACCGGGTCTGGCGGGCTATCAAGCGGGAAGTGCTTCAGATGTGGGCAAACGGCTACGTCGATTTCCGGGATATCGATCGGGCGTGGATGGTTTTTACGGGCAACCGGAAGTCTCCCGGCCCTTTCGGGTTGATGGACAACGTCGGCCTGGATGTGGTCTATGATATCGAAATGGTCTATTTCCGTGAATCGGAGGATTTAAAAGACCATCCGCCGGATTTACTCAGGCAGAAAATCGATCGCGGGGAGTTGGGGGTAAAAACAGGAAAAGGCTTCTACACGTATCCGGAACCCGAATACCTCAAGCCTGAATTCCTGAATCCTTCCTCCTAGCGGGCAATCTGTCCGGCCATCCAATCCGCGTAGCTGCGGATTCCTTCTTCGAGGCTGTACTTCGGTTCAAAGCCGAGCTCGTCCTTCGCCCGCTGGATGTTGAGCGCATGGCAGCGGGGCATCAGGGTACCGGGCCCGATTTCGACTTCAACCGGATAGTGCGTGTATTTCTTTGTCAACGCGACGACCTCACCGACGGTATGCGGTTTTCCGGTTGCGATATTGAACAGCCGGTGCTTGAGCGACTTCGCATCGAAAAGGAGCACGATGCCGCGGGCGGCATCTTCCACATGGGTGAAATCGAGCTTCTGGTCGGCTCCTTTCTCGGATCTGAGCCCTTGAAGCCCTTCCAGGGCGCCGAACGCCATCCGGTACAGCGGGATGAAGCGGGACGGGTATCTGCCGGGTCCATAGATGAAATAGAGGCGTCCGATTCTGAAATCGATGCCGAAAGCATCTGCATACTGGCGGCCGATATACTCGGCCGATATCTTGGTTGCACCGTAAAGGTCTGCAGGGTTCGGGGGAAAGGACTCGTCGGCGATCCCTTCGGCCGCCCCGTAGACGCCCCCGGTGCTGGTATAGATCACTTTTTGGATCTTGAAGAGCCGGGCGGCTTCCATCACGTTCACCAGCCCGCCCACGTTCAGATTTACGTTTCTATGCGGGTTTTCGAGAACAAAATTCGCCATTATGCCGACGGTGTGGACGATTCCTTCGACCTTTTCTCCCTGCTCGGAAAGAACGCGGGCAAGCCGGGGAAAGTCCATCACATCCCCTTCGACAAAGCGGATCTGCCCTGCGACTTCGGCAAGATGCTCCGGTGCCTGCCTGCCGGTATCGAAGACGATGACCGTTTTCCCTTCCTTCGCCATCAGATAGGCGATCCACGAACCGATGTGACCGTAACCCCCGGTGATAAAGACAGCCATCTCCTTTTCCTCCTTTCCTCTTCCCGATTGGTCTCAGGGCATACCCGATTCGGCAAAAACTGTTCGGGGATGAAAGCCGGCGATACTATTCATGTCGGTTTATGAACTCTTACTCCCGGGATACTGTCAAAATGAGGGTCTGTGGTGAAGACTTTGCAGTCTTGATTCAATGCAACCGATGCAATAAGGATGTCTGACAGGGGGATCGTAATACCCTTCCGGCGCAGGGAGGCTGATACTTCGCCTGCCCTTTGCCACATCTCGCGGTTCATTTCCATAAAAACCAGAGGCTCGAGGCTTTTTTGCACCATCGCGGCCTCTCGCAAGCCTTTCACTCCCTGGAGGATTTCAGCCAAGACCATGCCGGTAAGCGCAACCCGGCCGGAACGAAGAAGCTCCTGGAGGTGAATCGAGATCGATGATTTTTCATCGCGAAAAAACTCGATCCAGACCGAGGTATCAGCAATGATTCTTGTACTCATCGAGTTCCGCCTCTTCCTCTTTCCGCCAGTCAGTCTCGATGTTGACTTTTCCGCTGAGTGCGATCAGATCCTCGATGGCTTTTTTCTGAAGGTACTCCTTTATGGCCGTCTCGATGGCATGGGTTTTTGTGCGTGATTTTGTGCGCTTCATCAGGTCCCGGATGAGCTCTTCCTTGAGATTGATGGTTGTGCGCATATTATATGCTCCGATCCACATATAAGATCATAAAAATGATGCATCATCTTGGACCATATGTCAAGGAAGTTATTGGTTGACCATTCTTCCTTTAAACTGATCGCAGTCGATCTTATGCGCCCCGAGGGGCCATTTAAAAAAGCTCCAGCGCTTTGAGCATCGGGTTGGGATCGACCAGATGGCGTGAAAACCAGAATTTCTGATGGGATTTTCCAATGCCCAGCGCCAGGGCGACGATTTCGGAAAAGTGGAGGACTGGAATCTTCTCTTCGAGGGTGCAGCGAACTTCCAGGTTCATGTGGCACATGGCACAGGCGGTGATGATACAGTCTGATCCGGCGGCTTTCGCAGCTTCGATGATCCCGTTTATCATGGGGGTTACAATTTCGGGGCGTGCAACGGTCAGGAAAGTGCCGCAGCAGCGGGAGGAATAAGACCAGTTTTGGGTTCCGGCTCCCAGAGAGGAAAGGATTTTCTCCATCAGGCCGTAATAGTTCTTCTGGTGCCGCATCAGAGGCGGATAGGCAAGCATACAGCCGTAATAGGGGACAAACTTAAGCCCCTCCAACCGGCGGGCACTCCCATTGCAGAAGCTCGGGAGATCGATTTGATCCAACAACTCGAAGTAGTGAATGATATTAAGGCCCGGATCAAAAGATTTGCCCCATTTTCTCCGATAACGACTGCGGGCTTCCGGGTCTTCCTTCAAGTGCAGATACGCATGGCGCAAACGCAGAATACAGCTTGGGCATGCAACCAGGAGCGGCCGGTCCGGAGAGGCCAGAGCAAGATTACGGCATGCCAGATCGAATGCAAGGGGCGAATCGATGCTGTGGGCAGAAGAGCTCCCGCAACAATTCCAGCCCTCCAATTCGATCAGGTTGAAGCCGACGTGCCGGAAAAGATGCATCAGGGAGCTGTTGCTTTCACGGGCCGTGGTGACAAGCGAGCAGCCTGGATAATAGGATAAGTCTGTCATCGGTCGGTCGGGCATGAATCTATATCCGTTTTTTTTCTTCAAAGAGTTTCTTGATTTCCCGAAGGTTGCTGCTTCGGGACGGCAGCAGTTCCAGCTTCCGCTTGGCAAGCATCCGAAAACCGACCCGCAGGTCGCTGAAAAGATCCCATCTCTTCAGTCGATACCGGAGCATGACTTCCAGCTTATGGGTGCGGCCGTGGCGCTTAATGGACTGCAAAACCGCCCTGTGGAAGTCGAGTATGTTCGGTTCCGGAACAACCACGCGCTCTTCGATCGCCATCCGCCTCAGCACATCATTCACAGCGGAAATATCGATGCAATTCGGACACTGGACCGAACACGTATTGCAGCCCACACAGATCCAGATGCCGGAGGTCTCCAATGCCTCCTTCTTGAGGCCGAGCTGCACCAGACGAATCACGTAGTTCGGCGGACGTTCCATCGCATGGACAAAGGGGCATCCCGAGGAACACGTCCGGCACTGCCAGCAGGTGTGTATATTGACACCCGACCTTCGGATGACTTCGGCGGTGAATCCAAAATCGGATTGGTTTAAGCGAACGATTTGCTCTGATCCGGCCTTCTCCATCTTATTCACGGGATTCCCCCCTCCGCCCAAATCGATAAAGCAGGTTACCACCATGTAGCACTTCATGTCAAATTGAACACCCGGCGCCCTGAAAAATATCGACTCACCTTCGGAAGGATGGGTCTGCGCAAACGTTTCCGGTTCCAAAATACATCATCGAACCTATTTGCTTCACCTCCTGTGAATGTCAAAATGTTACATCGTACCCGCTCTTTCATACGCGTATGGAACCCGCGCCTCGGTGCCCGGCGACGACGCTCAAAAAGGAATCCGAAGTGAAGTCTGCATATGTTAAACCATAGAAATTTTACCCGAATCAGGAGGCCCGGATGAAATACTTGAAAAAAAAATCGTGGTCGCCCTACTGGGTGGGAGCGGCGATCGGAGGGTTGGAAACGGCCGCGATGCTGACGGCCAAAAAGCCTTTGGGGATCACCACTGCCTTCGAAAACACCGCAGCACTTGCGGCTGAAAAAATCGCCCCGGAAAAAATGGGAATAGACGAATACAAAAGGGAGCGCGGCGAGGCGCCCAAAATCGATTGGGAAGTCGGTCTTGTCGCCGGAGTCGTCCTCGGGAGCATGCTGAGTGCCCGTCTTTCCGGAGACCAAGGACCTCCTGCGGTTCCGGACACCTGGCGCAAGAAGGTGGGGCAGTCGCCGGCACTGCGATGTGCGGCAGCCTTCGGGGGGGGCGCCCTGATGATGTTCGGGGCGCGAATGGCAAAAGGGTGTACGAGCGGACACGGCATCAGCGGAACGATGCAGTTTGCGGCTTCGAGCTGGCTTTTTGACCCGATCATCTTTGCATCGGGTGCGGCCGTGACCAAGGCTTTGTTCGGGAGGAAAAAATGAAGCGACAATCGATCGGCAGGATATTGCTCGGCCTATCGACGGGTGCGGTGTTCGGCTTTCTCCTGCACAAGGGGCGTGCATCGGAGCACGAGGCCATCTCCGGCCAGCTAATGGCAGAAGATGCATCCGTTGTCAAAATCATGGCGACGGCCTCCGCCGTCGGCGCCCTGGGGACTCAGTTCCTCAATCATTTCGGGCTTGCGGAGGCCAAAATCAAGCCGCTCGACACCGGAGGAATCGTGCTTGGCGGCACGCTCTTCGGAGCGGGGATGGCGATCCTCGGCTACTGTCCGGGAACCGATATGGCCGCTGTCGGCGCCGGGCACAGGGATGCGGCCGCCGGCGCGCTCGGGATGCTTGGAGGGGCATTGGCTTTTGTAAAGCTGTACCCGCACATCAAGCCGTTGATGGAAAAGGGAAGCTTCGGAAAGCGTACGCTTCCGGAGCTCACCGGTACTTCGCCGTGGCTATGGGTGGCCGGCACATCGGCCGCCGTGGCGGCCGCCGCCGGATTCCTGGACGGCGGGGAACCGGTCTCTACATCCGCAGGGAAATCCTGAAAGGGGAGTACCTGCTTCAGCCATCCTGTAAGTTACAGGAAGATCTAATTCCATAGTCTTCTTTTGATAAGCATGGGCGGCAAGGAGGGAAGGAGGTTACGATGGGTAAAATGTTTCTTGAAATCGTTCGCTCGGAAGGTCTCGCCCACCTGTCCTATATTGTCGGCCATGGCGGGGAGGCGGCCGTGATCGATCCGCGCCGGGACAGCCGCACCTATATCGATATCGCCTATGCGAAGGGTGCGGCAATCACGCATATCTTCGAGACGCATCGGAACGAAGATTACGTGATCGGCTCCCTTGACCTGGCACGCCGCACCGGGGCCGATATCTTCCACAGCCATGCCACCGATTTCGCCTACGGAAATCCTGTTTCAGAGGGGGATCGCTTCGAATTGGGCAATCTCGTCCTGGATGTGCTTGAGACTCCGGGGCATACGTTCGACAGCATCTCGATCGCTCTTGCAGACAAAAGCTTTGCTGGAGCGCCCGTCGCCGTATTCACCGGGGACAGCCTGTTCATCGGGGATGTGGGCAGAACCGATTTCTTCCCCGACCGCAAAGAAGAGGTTGCCGGTCTTCTTTACGACAGCATCTTTAAGAAACTGCTCCCGCTCGGAGACGACGTGATCCTTCACCCGGCACACGGGGCCGGCTCGGTGTGCGGTGCCGGCATGGCCGATCGTGAATTTTCTACCTTAGGCTACGAACGAAAGCACAATCCCGTCTTACAAAAGACCGACAGGGAAGAGTTTATCCGGCACAAGGTAAATGAGCACCACTACCAGCCGCCCTACTTCAAACAGATGGAGAAATTCAATCGAGAAGGCGCCCCGCCGTTGATGGAGCTCCCCCAGCCGCCGCCCATGGGTGCCGGCGAATTCGAAACCCGGATGAAGGAGGGAATGCTTGTGCTCGATACCCGCAGCCCGGAGGCCTTCGCCGGATCGTTTATCCCCGGAAGCCTCGCCATCCCGCTGGAGATGATTCCGAGTTTTGCAGGGTACTTTGTCCCATATGACCAAAAAATCGGTCTGGTCGCGTCAGGCTATGACGACGTGGGTACGGCCGTACGCTTTTTGATCCGCCTCGGCTATGACAAAATCGCAGGATATCTGGACGCGGGGTTGCATGCCTGGCAGGTGAGCGGGCGCCGATATGGCCGGATACCTGCCGTTCATGTCCAAGAGCTCGTCCGGCGAATTCAGTCCCGAGAGGAGTTTACACTCCTTGATGTTCGAAGAATCGATGAGTGGGAGCAGGGGCGCCTGCCCAACGCGCTCCACATCTATCTGGGAGATCTCCCGGACCGGCTCGATGAGGTTCCGAAGGGGCCGAGGGTCACCACCTTTTGCGGCAGCGGTCAAAGGGCGATCATCGCCGCTTCCATCCTGAAGCAAAACGGCTTCGATCGGGTGGAAGACAGCCTGGGATCGATGGCTGCATGCGGGGCCGTCGGATGTCCGATTGAAAAAGACTGACTATGATTTGGTGAAATCCGTAGTTAACCCCGTGCACATGGAGGCTTGAATCATGCCCCTGTATCTGGTCCAACATGGTAAAGCCCTGCCGAAGGAAGATCACCCCGATCCGAGCTTGTCGGAAGTGGGCATTGTCGAAACCCGCCGAATCGCCCAGGTTGCTGCAGGATACCGGATAAATGCGAACTGCATCCACCACAGCGGAAAATCCAGAGCGCGGCAAACTGCGGAAATCTTCGCCGAAGCGCTTTCGCCGGCAAATGGGATCAAAGAGATCGAAGGAATCAATCCCATGGACGATGCCACAGCCATCGCACCCGGATTGAAACCAGAGGAGGATCTGATGCTTGTCGGTCATTTGCCGTTTATGTCTCGCCTGACGGCTTACTTGATCACCGGTCGCATCGAACCGCAGGTTTTCAAATTCCAGAACAGCGGCATCGTCTGTCTGGATATGCTGCCGGAAGGAAAAAATTGGGCAATCCTCTGGAGCCTGATGCCGCTCATTCCCTGAGCGGACGATTTCTTCGGCCATCGGCTCGGGCCGGATTATCAGCTACGGCGCCGAACGCCCTGATATTCCCTCGATCAACGACGCCGCGTTTCGCCGAGCACACCGTTGTTGTATCCGACCTCAAGCGGTGATCATGAAGCAGGGGCACTGCTCCCGATAGGGATGAATGCGCCCGCCGAATTCAGTCCGCTGGTTGGGCGCATGAATGACCCGGATAACAGGAGAGTCTGCGGCGCAAGAATCCAAGCGGCCGCCCGTCGATGGTGGCAAGCCCGAGGCCGATGAGTCCTATACCTGCGAAGTGCTTCGGCTCGATCGGATCGCCGAGAAGTATGGTGCTCAGCAGAATGGCGCTGACCGGAACGAGGAGGGTCACGAGAAGTACATTGGTTGCACCCGCCGCCGCAAGGACCCGGAAGTAGAGAATGTAAGCAAGAGCCGTGGAAAACAAGGCAAGGCCTGAAACGGCGGCGCAAATCTCGAATGACGGCATCGGAAGGGTCCAGGGCCGGTCGACAATAAATGCCAAAGGAACCAGCATGACGGTCGAGGCTGTCAACTGACCGGCAGCCGTAACCGAGGCTGCGATGCCCATCTTCCGGAAGCGCCGTCCAAATACGCCGGCGAAAGCGTAGGAGAGCGCAGCCGTGAGGACGGCGAATTGGGCAAAAAATTTAGTGCCAAAGCTTTGCAGGGCCTCCGGCCCGATCATCAGTGCAACACCTGTGAACCCGATGACGACTCCGGTGGTACGCCCCCCGGTCATCTTTTCGTCATCGGTTAAAAAATGTGCGACGATGACGGCGAAAAGGGGCGCTGTGGCATTGAGGATGGAAGCAGCCCCGCCTGAAATATGCGTCTGCCCCCAGACGATCAGGCTGAAAGGGATCATGTTGTTGAGAAAACCCATACCTGCAAAGGCAGTCCATATCCTCCGGTCCGCCGGCATGCGCAATCCCGACGCATAAACGATGATGTTCAGTGCAATGGCCGCCAGCCCGACGCGCAAAACGACGATGGTGAAGGGCGGCAGGCCGCGAACGGCAACACCGACAAAGAAAAATGATCCCCCCCAGAGAACGGATAATATGATGAGAAGAAACCATTCGATTCTCCCCATCGATCCATTGGCTGTTTTCATGTGCATTCCTCCATTTTTGCGATTGGAATGCACTGAAGATAGCGCTTTCCATCAGAGAAGAACTCCGATTCTTGCGGTCTAATTCAGAAAAACTTCTCAACTCTTCCTCACCCCCCGGGTAGGCGGCGCCTCCAGCGGATCCTCCGGCCAGAAGTGCTTTGGATACCTCCCGCGCAGATCCTTCCGCACCTCTGCATAGGTGTTCCGCCAGAAGCTTTCAAGGTCCTGTGTCACCTGTACGGGCCGCATGGCCGGAGACAGGAGGTAAATCATGACCGGGATCCTGCCTCCTGCAATTTTCGGGGTTTCCCTCTGCCCGAACATCTCCTGAAGCCGCACGGAGAGCACCGGAACCTCCCCCTTCAGATAATCCAGCCGGATGCGGGATCCGCTGGGAACCTCCAGGTGGGTCGGAGCGAGGCGGTCCAGATCCCGCAGAAAGCCCGGCGGGAGAAGGGAGAAAAGGGCGCTTTTAAGATCCAGACTTCGAAGGTGGTCCAGCCGGGTCATACCGGAAAGAAACGGAAGAAGCCACGCTTCCAGATGCTCCGATAGAGCCGCATCGGTCACATCGGGCCAGCTTCCGTTTCCTTCGGCTCTTCTCATCAACTGCACTCTTTTCTGCCAGTTTCGCAGCTCGGCCGTCCAGGGGAGTACATGAAGCCCCTTTTTCCGGATCCCCTCGGTCAACGCCCGGCCTACCTGCTCCGGATCCGGTTCGGCAAGGGGATCGTCCTTCAAGATCAAGGCGCCCAGGAGCCGCCGCTTCCGGGCTGAAACCCCCTGGACCCTGTCGTCCCAGAAGATTTCGGAGCGGGATTCGATCCGGTCTGCGAAATGCTTCTCCAGATCGTCCGCCTGTACAGGTGCAGCGAGAAAAATCCTCGCCTCGATCTCTCCGGCGTCCAGATGGGCGGCAACCAGGAAGGGGGGCAGGGAAAGCGGATCCGACTCCGGAAGAAAGGCTCCCCGGCCGCCGGAAAGAAGGTAGCGCCCCGCGGCACCCGCTCTTCTCCGGCCGATGCGATCCGGATAGGCGAAGGCAAGAAGAAGCCCCGCTCTCTTCGGATCCCCTTCCTGGCCGCCTCCCTCCAAGACATTCATCTCCTGCTGAAACTGCCGGGCTGTTTTCTCCACCCGCCGGCAGGCCCCTCGATCGATGCCCATATCCGCCGGCGCTGCACCCCTGCCCACATTTCGAAGCAATTCCAGCCGTGAGATCAGATCCGCATCCTTTGCCACTTTGTCGCGAAGGATGTCCCGCTCGCCGAGCAGGGCGGCCAGCTCGCAGGCAATCCTGCCCATCCCCAGGGACGCTCCTTTAAGGATCATATGCGAAAGCCGGGGATGTAGTCCGAATCCGGCCATCTTCCCGCCATGCGCCGTGATTCTTCCCTTACAATCGATGGCTCCCAGGCCGACCAGAAGCTGCTTTGCCTGGGAAAAGGCGGCTTTCGGCGGTGGGTCGAGCCAGGAGAGAGTTTCCGGTTCGGATACACCCCAGAAGGCAAGCTCCAGGACGAGTCCTGCCAGATCCGTATCCAGGATCTCCGGCCGGCTGAAATCGATAAGACCCCGATGGGTGGAGGAATCCCAGAGGCGGATGCAGAGGCCTTCCTCAAGGCGGCCGGCCCGGCCCCTGCGCTGGTCGGCCGATGCCCGGGAAACCCGCACGGTATGGAGCCGGCTCATGCCGTTTGCCGGATCGAACCGGGATACCCGCATCCATCCGGAATCGACCACCACCCGGATTCCTTCGATGGTCAGGCTGGTCTCGGCGATGGAAGTGGATAGCACGATCTTTCTTTTCCCGGGAGAGGGAGGGAGAATCGCCGCATCCTGGACTTCGCCGGAAAGCTCCCCATATAGGGGAAAGATGCCCGCATTCCCCTCCGGAACCATTTCCCGGAGCAGCGATTCGGCTCTTCTGATCTCCTTTTTGCCGGGAAGAAAGACCAGGATGCTTCCCCGCTCTTCGGATACAGCCCGGGCTGCAGCCTTGGCAGCCTCTTGCACGAAATCGGCTGTGGGCGGTCCCTCTCGGTAGCGGGTTTCCACCGGAAAGCTCTTTCCGCCGGCTGTAACGACCGGAGCTCCGCCGAGCAGGCGGGCCACCGGTTCGGCATCCAGCGTGGCAGACATCACCAGGATCCGCAAATCCGCACGAAAGACCGATCTTGACTCCAGGCAAAGAGCGAGTCCTAAGTCTGCGTGGAGGCTTCTTTCGTGGAATTCGTCGAAAATCACCAGCCCTGCCCGCTCGATAGAAGGGTCGGATTGAAGATATCGGGTGAGGATCCCCTCGGTCACCACCTCGATGCGGGTGTCCGGCCCGACCACGCGATCCATGCGCACGTGATAGCCAACGGTTTCCCCTGTATCTTCTCCCAGGCTTTTTGCCATGAAGCGGGCCGCGGCGCGTGCGGCAAGGCGCCGGGGTTCAAGCATGAGGATTCTTTTGCCTCCAAGCCACGACTCTTTCAGCAGCAGCAGGGGAACCCGAGTGGTTTTCCCGGACCCGGGCGGAGCCTGCAATACAGCGCTTCTGGCCGAAGCCAAGGCCGCGCGCAGCGCGTCTGCGACCTCATCGACGGGAAGAACTGCGCGGGATCGAACCTGGGTCATGGATTTTCAACCTGACCGGACTGACCGGAACATTTTCGCTTCTTCGGCGCCTGGTTCAGAAACGCCGCCAAACCATGGGGGGAATAAAAGATGAAATCCGGTTTCGCCTCCCTGATTTCGTCCAGGCTGCCGTAGCCGTAAGTGACTGCCGCAGTCTTGGTTCCGTTTTTCTTTCCTCCCAGGACGTCGTGGCATCGATCTCCCACCATGAGCGTAAACTGCGGGATCAGACCTTCGGTTTTTAAAATATGATCCACGAGTTCTTTCTTATCGGAAAGGCGGCCGTCGAGTTCGCTCCCGTAGATGCCGTGAAAGAATCGGGTCAGACCGAAATGGTCAAGAATCCGCCTTGCATAGATTGCCGGCTTGGAGGTGGCTAAAAATATCCGGAATCCCTGTGCACGAATTTTCCCGAGGGCGGGAATGACTCCCGGATAGACCCCGTTTTCGTAGATGCCGATATCGGAAAACCTCTCCCGATAATGGTTTACGGCCGCCTCCAGCAAGGTGTCGTCGCAGGCAGGGATCAGGCGAGAGAAGGATGCTCTGAGAGGCGGCCCGATGCACCAGACGAGCGCGTCTGCATGAGGTGCTTCTATTCCAAGCCGACTCAGCGAGAATTGGATACAACGGATGATGCCATCTTTCGGGTCCGTGAGGGTGCCGTCTAAGTCAAAAAGGACATTGGAGATCACTGCGCATTCATCCGTTATTGAAACATCTTGTCCAGATATCTTCTCTTGTTTTCACATCTTTGGTCCAAGATAGGATCTGTTATCTCTCTTACCGCTTCCGCTTCTTTCGTAATCCTGATTTTCCAATGTCGATTTTGAAGAACGACGTGCACATACATTGAATAAGTCTCTGCGAAATCGTCATACATATTTGTGGCGGCGTAAAGAGATACGAAATCCGTCTTTAGCAACTGGCCGTAAGTCTCATCCATTTCCCTTGATGTTAAAGGTGCGTCCTGGAATGAATAAAACTTCAGTTTACTCCGGTTGACGAAGGTTTCATCATATTTGCTTTTTCCCTTAAATCCCCCATCCCAGGTTGACCAGGACGCCTTTGTAAACGGCCAATTTTGAGGATGATCTCCTGTAAGCCAGTTCGGATGCGCTCCTTTCGCGGCCCCGACTAGATGCCCGATCTCATGCAGCAAAATATACTGAATCGCTGCCGCCCTCGAATCATTGCTTTTCTCTTCGATTTCAGCGTGAAGGGTGTATGTGTTCTTCCCGGAAAAGGGGCTGTTTTCTCTCCACGAGATCCACTCATTGGCCTTCCTGTTTAAGGATCCCACGTCCAATACGATAAATCCAAGTTTGTTTTTATCGAACTCCCTCAGCAATTCTCCATATGCGCTTCCCCCCAGCTCTTCGACCAAAAAAATTGCCGCCACATGCTCATGAATATGGTTTCTGACTGCATCGGGCAATCCTGCAACGGCGCTGACGATATCTGAGAGGAACTCAGGATCAATTTTTGGTCTTTTGGGGAGTTCCGGATAACCTTGAAGCTGATTATCTTTTCTCAGATAATCGATGACGATATCCGGAGCCGGTAAAATTCGAGATTTGATGTCTTTTCCGGCATACTCCGACCATGTAACCGCGGATCGTGCCTGATGTCCTTCCAATTCAGCAATCAAAGCCTCGTTGTCGGCGGCAAAAAGAGGAGCTGTAGAAAGCAAGATGATTGCGTATATCCATATTCGGCAGGTTTTAGCGTCCATGTTGGTTCCTGTTTCCCCCCCGGTGAACGTTACGGTTTATTCGTTTCAGGCATCGCCGATGAGTGATGGCTGGTAATGAGCCATTTGGAACCATTCCAGCGGTAGGTAAAACTATATCGACCGCTTACGGCTGCGCCGGTTTTGGCGAATGTAAACGTGTACAATCCGGCATCGAATGCTGTGTTGCAGCCTATCTCGATCGTACGCATGTCTATCTTGCCGGATGGACGGTTCTCCATAAAATGATGAAAATAATCCTCTTTCTCTGCCGGAGTCAGGCGCGGCCTGTTCGATACGGTAGGAAGCAAAATTGATCTTTCTGCATAGTTTGCGACGACCCGAGAAGGATCCCCTGTTTGAAGCGATTGATTCCAACGATCAAATAGTGCTGCGATCTCACTTTCTGTCGCGGGCTTGCAGATTTCGGTTCGAGGTGCTGACGAGGTTGTGGGTATGCTCTGATCGGCGGCACATCCCGCGAGGACCGCAACAAAAAGAAGACCAAGAGGTTTGATAAACCGCATCTTAAGACACTCCTTAGCATAGTTGAAAGAAAGGGCGCCCAGGGTAACCCGAATCGCCGACGCCAACTGGATTAAGAGACCGCATAACTATCTCGTATTCTTCCGTCGATGGCAACGATTTAGATGCCCTCAATCTCGCCAATATCTCGAAAGCCGTCGCAAACTTACGAATATACGGGCTCTATCAAATTTGCGCATTCTCATGACTGAGGGCACCATAGAGGATCGCGTACAAGGGACATTCCCGAAAACAGAGATTTTCTCGGCGCCTGCTCGAATTCTTTGCGGGATCACCCGAGTTCAAAAGTCGTCACGCCGAAAAGACGGCTTACCGCTAAAACCGGGCTCTTCCCTGTATACATGCGGGCTGTCTCGAACGAGACGATCATATTGTGCCGCATTGCCAAATCGACCGCCGCCGGATTCACTGCAGGCGTGTCCAGGAAAACAGGGACGTCTTCCCGGGCGTTTGCTTTTAAAGCAGAGAATAAATGTTCTGCAAACTCCGGACTGTCCGCAAATAACGGGCCTATCTTGTATCCCGAACGGCAGACGCGCATGACCCCATAACCTGCCAGCCTGCTGTTCCTTCGGATGCCGAGCGCTATACTGCGGGGTTGATTCGTCCAGCACTTCAGGAATTGAACGCGATTATCGGGAAAAAACGGTTTATCGTATGCGCAGATCTCATCGAAAGGAATCGCGGATAACTGGACGACTCCTGAATCCTTCGAAAAATCCCCGCCGCCGGTGCCCTGATATCGGATATTTCGATGAGCCGACGTGAACCCGGACTTCGCGTAGTTGCTCTGTTGCGCAACCACTCCATCCAGGCCGATCGTGCGGCCCCTGAGATATGCGAGAGCGGCATTCCATATTTGAATGCCGTAGCCCATGCCGCGATACTCCGGTTTGACAATATAAAACCCAATGAACCCGAAGGAATTGCCGTATCTCACAGCGGAAATCGTAGCAACAGGCTCGTCCCCGAGCACTCCGATAAGAAAGCCGTTTGGATCGGCAGCGTAGAAGCAATCCGTGTCGTACAACCCGGGGTTCCATCCTTCTTCCGCAGCCCAGTCGATCGCGATATCTACTTCCTGCCGAGTCATCCCTCTGATTCTATAGCTGCTCTTCCGCACGATTCACCTTCGATCTTCCTTTGTAGACCCATGTGCGAGGCCTGGAATTTTCATAGACAGTGTCTGAGCGAAGCGCCAGGCTCTATGTTTTTCGATACGACACTTATCTCTGAACGATAAGTCCATCCAGTGCTTTTCCAAAATTCAATTCCATTGTGGTTGTCGTTGAAAATGAAAAGATGGCACTTTTGGATGCCTGAAACGGCAAGGACTGACAGGCAACAGCCCACGAGCCGGCGCGCCAAACCTTTCCTACGATAACCGGGGTGTACAGCAAGATGGTGGATATAACCCCGTCTACCATCGTGGCCGGCCAATACCACGCCGACAATCTTACCTTCGAACAAAGCGACAAAGCTCATCCCGGGATTGCGCTCAAGATACAATTGGATATTTGGCCGCGAATCCGCATCACTCAACCCGACACCTTCGCATTGTTGCCACAAGGTAAAAACGTCATCATAGAGCTCGATGTCAAACGGTGCGATATCGATATCCATATCCCTACCATAATACTCGCGGGCAACCAAAGGGCTCTCTAATCTCAAAATACAACCTTGATCGAGCGATAAATCAGGTCAATACGTTCCGTACTCCTGCAGCGCTTCCCACATGGCGATGATATTTTCAGGCGGCACATCGGCCTGGATGTTGTGAATGGTGTTGAATACGAAACCTCCGCCGGGCGCCAGCGCTTCGATGTTGCGCCGGACGTCTTCTTTGACTTCCTGTGGAGTACCGTTGGGAAGAATTCCCTGGGTGTCCACGCCGCCTCCCCAGAGCACCAGGTCCTGCCCGAAATCCCGTTTGAGGGCGACAGGATCCATGTCTTTGGCGCGGATATGGATCGGGTTGAGGATGTCTACACCCATTTCCAGAAAATCGGGGATCAACGGTCGCACGTTGCCGTCGGAGTGGAAAAATCGTTTTGCATGGGGAGCAAGCTTTGAAAAAGTTTCAAACAGAACCTTTACGCGCGGTTTGATGAGCTTCCGGAACATGTCGGGGGAAATGATCTGGGAGGTTTGGGTGCCGTAGTCGTCGGCATAGGTCACGATGTCCACAAGATTCCCAAACCCGCCTAGCGCCGTCTTAAAGAAATCGAGCTTCAGCTCCAGGAGTTTATCGAACAGGGCGCATGCGGTCGTTTCGTCGGTAATCATCATCATGAGAAGGTTTTCCATTCCCACGATGCGCTGGGCGAATTCGAAGACGCCGGCGAAAGCGTCCTTGAGCACGACGGCAAAACCTGCGGCACGGTACTTTGCGGCCAGTTCCCGCAGGCACGCCAGCCGTTCCGGGTTTCCGACATCCGGCCAGGGAAGGTTCAGGATGTCTGCTGCGGTCAGGTCGGTGCGGGGAAGCGGAACTTCGGCAATGCTGAAGTAGAGGCCGCCCTCCTTGGGGCGGTGATGGATGATTCCCCACTCATCCCGATACGCCCAGTACCTGCCGGCATCCTGCTCGACAATTTTCCAGTTGTGGCTGTTCAACGGATAGAGCCCGCGGGTGTCGATCCTAAATCGCTCGATAAAGTCGTCGTCCGGAAGTGCCAACTGCTGGATGGCATCGCACAGTTCAATCTCAATCCCGGGCAGCCCCAGGGCTTTGCGCAGATTGCGGTAGGCGATCCTGTGAATCCCCGTGACCTGGCAGCTTCCGAGATCAAAGGGGACCCGATCGGCTTCACGATGGTTGAGGGCGGTCAGTATTCGCTCGCGGGAGTTCATCGTGTCAAATCCAATCCGATACTATCCTCTGATTCACGCTGATGAACGAGATCCATGCAGACCCAATCGATCTCTTTCCTTCTATCTTCTTTCCCTCTATCCTTCTGCCTCTTCTTGGCGTCTTTGCGCCTTTGCCTGAGAAATCTCATCAGCGGAAGCTTTTTCGGACCGGCGTCCGCTTAAGCGGAAGCTCCACCGGTTTGCCGCCGGAAAGGGCCGATCGGTAGACTGCCAGAATGATTTCAATCGACTTGCGCGCCTCCCCCCCGTCGATCAAGGGTTTCCGGCCGGATTCGAGCGCGCGTACGATGTCTTCGAAACATTTCCGGTGCCCGCTGAAATCGATGGCCCTGGGATCGGCCGCCCCGGCGCCGGCGGCTCCCGTCTCCGCCTGGAATTTTTTCCGGATTTTGAGGTCAGAGGGTTTTTTCTTCCTGAACTCCCAGACGGTAAAGGAGTTGTCCCGCATAAAGATCGATCCATCCGAACCGCACAGGTGAACTTCGGCCGGGTGGCCCGTAGGTGAAAAACAGGATGTTGAGCCTTCGATGACCCCCAGCGCGCCGCTTTGAAATCTGACGACGGCAACTGCATTGTCTTCGATTTCGATCCGTTCATGAATCGAGCGATCCGCATAGGCGCAGACCGACTCGACCTCACCCGCCAGATAGTAGAGCAGATCGATGGTGTGGATGGACTGATTCATCAGCGCACCGCCGCCGTCGAGCAGCCAGGTTCCGCGCCAGGCTCCGCTGTCGTAGTATTCCTGGGTGCGGTACCATTTGATGTAGGCATCGGCCAAGGTTGTTTTCCCGAGCCGGCCGGAGTCGACCGCTTTCTTGAATTCAGCGGTCGCCTCGTTGAAGCGGCGCGGAAAAATGCCGGCCAGCGTGACATTGTGCCGGCGACAGGCCTCGATCATTCGATCCACGCGCTCGAGCGTTACCTCCAGGGGCTTTTCGCAGATCACGTGTTTGCCGGCTGCGGCTGCCTGCTCACAGGGTTTAAGATGCGCCCCGCTGGGGGTGGCGATGGCAACGATATCCAGTCCCGGATGGGAGAGGAACGCACGGTAATCCTGATAGGAAGCGCAGTCGTAGGCGTTCGCCACCCGATCGGCGTTTTCTTTGCTGCGGGAAAAAACACATGCCAGATGCCCGCCCTTCATCTCTTCGATCGCCCTGGCATGAAAATCCGCAATCATGCCGCAGCCTACGATCCCGAAACCATAACCGCCCTTTCTCGCCATCTCTTTCTCCCCATGAAAAATCGGTTGATCGGTTGCGTGGTTTACCGGTCGAACGGTTGATCCGGTCGATTCGTTTTATCTCAGCATCTCAAAGGGTGAGGCGAGCGCCTTCGTTCTGGCTTTCGCCAGCAGCGTGTACCTGGCAATCGTACAGGCGCGGTGCTCCGGCGGTTCAGCCTCTTTATCAAGATGCGCCAGAAACGCGTCACGGACCTTATAGAAATGCTGCTCGTGCGTTGTCCTCAGATGATCCGGAATTTGAATCAAAAGGCCATTTTTTTCCGAAGCCGCCGAAAGGCCGGGATACCGGTCCGACCATTTGGAAAAACAACCCAGAACGGCTTTCTCGACCAGCTTTCTATCTTCCCTGGGAATGATGAGAAGCTCGGTTTTAAAACCCTTTTCCGGCAACTGGCGCACCATCAGATCGGAGCGGGTGCCCTTGATGAGCGAGCGATGCAAGTCGCGCCCCCCCTGCGGCTCATCCAGATACCAAAGCTCTCTTAAATGCACCGGAATGCCTTTGATGCGGTAGATCAATTCACCGTTACAGAAATAGTCGAGAAGATCGCCGCGCACGTATTCCTGCAGGTATTCCGGGAAACGAGCAAGACCGGTAATCTTTGCGAATCTCTCCAGCGGAACCTCGGTAGCCCAGCGCCGGGCATCGATCAACTCGATATCTTTTTCGTAGTCGACGGATTTCCCCGGAAACAGCATCCACTGGGTCATATCCACCAGGTGGATGGTGGTGTCGACGATCCCTTCCCCCTGGATACCGATATCGAAATACCAGGGCGGGCGCACCAACGGCTTTTGGTTTACGATCTTATAGAGATGATGAACGCATTCTTTGAAAACGGAGGGAGCCCGGTCTTCGACCCGAATCTCTCCGAAGACCTCCGGTTGAGCCAGGAAATCCTTCTGAAGTCTTGTGGCGATTTCGTACCGTTCGGTCATGATGTCCATGGTCAGCGGCCTGCCGGCGCTCATGGCCGCCCGCAGAAAAGGGAGCGCTTCTTCTGTGGTCACCCAGGGCTTGTCCGCCAAAACCGCAAAGCCCGCCCGGTTCAGCGTTTCGATATGTTTCATCTTGGTGTGATTGTGCCCGGCCAGGATGACGATGTCTCCCTTTTTTTCTTCGATCAGCTTTTCAAGCGAATCCGACCCTCGATAAACGGCAATCTGCCAGCGG
>QZKK01000261.1 GCA_003599475.1 Desulfobacteraceae bacterium | reverse complement strand
TTTATCGATGAGCTGGACGCTTTGGGGAAAGCCAGGGGAATGAATGTCATGGGCGGCCATGACGAACGGGAGCAGACGCTCAACCAGCTCCTGGTGGAAATGGATGGGTTCGAGACGAATAAAGGGGTCATCATCATGGCCGCCACCAATCGGCCGGAAATTCTCGATCCTGCCTTGTTGCGCCCGGGGCGATTCGACCGGCAGGTTCTGGTGGACCGCCCGGATATCAACGGCCGGGAAGCGATCCTGAAGATTCATTCGGAAAATGTCGTTTTAGGGCCCGAGGTCGATTTGCGCAAGATCGCAGGACGCACGCCAGGCTCTGTGGGAGCCGACCTGGCCAATATCATCAATGAGGCAGCCCTTCTGGCTGCCCGTAAAGATAAAGAAGAGGTGGGAATGGCCGATTTCGATGAGGCGATCGACCGGGTGGTTGCAGGCCTGCAGAAAAAAAACCGGGTGATGAATCCGCAGGAGAAAGAAATTGTTGCCTTTCATGAGTCCGGACATGCAATCGTTGCCGAGTCCGTCGAACATGCCGACCCGGTGCATAAGATATCGGTGATACCCCGGGGCATTGCCGCGCTGGGATATACCCAGCAGCAGCCCACCGAGGACCGCTATTTACTGACCCGCGCGGAGCTGCTGGACCGTTTGGCCGTTTTCCTGGGCGGCAGGGTGGCGGAAGAGCTGGTCTTTGAAGAAATCTCGACCGGCGCTCAAAACGACTTGCAGCGGGCGACGGACATCGCCCGCTCGATGGTCGCAGAATATGGGATGAGCGATTCGCTGGGACTGGTCGCCTACGAGCGCCCCCGCCAGCCGATGTTTCTCCCCGAAGGCTTTTCTCACGGTAAAGCCTACAGTGAAGTGAAGGCCTGCCAGATTGACGAAGAGGTCGCACGCTTTGTCGAGGAAGCCCATCAAAGGGTGCGTAAAATCCTCTCGGAGCGGCGAAGTGTCCTGGATGATCTGGCCCGTCTCCTTTCCCGGGAGGAAGTTGTGCCGGGAGAGGATCTCAGAAAGATGCTGTCCGAATCCACGCTCGAAACGGCGACTTCATCGCCGTGACGGTCATCATCGTCGTACATCGGTTCCGAAGCGGCCGATTTTAAAAAAAATCCGATTCAGCATTCCAATTGTTACGGCTGTTAGGCAAGCCGGGTTGAAATTCAGTTGACGATTTCAGAAAGGGTCGTGTAAGCATTTCGACATTTCTGTAGTGGTTGAAATTTGATGTATTTTTCGGTAACGTCGTCGATGATACACGCTTCATTCGCCTGGGCGTTGGGCGCAGATTAGATCCCCTCCCCGATGAGAAATAGGCCCGACGCAGATCCTGAGTTTTTTAACAGACATTACGATTATAGCACTTTCTTACGTACGCGAAATCCGACTGTAGTCGCATCCAGTGAAAACAGCCAGGAGGACAGAATGGACAATCGTCAGGGAAAGGAAAAGGCAAGTGTATTGAAGGCGCCGAGTCCTTCGATCGCAGGCAGGCCCTTAGCGGTCGTGGGGATCGGCGCGTCGGCGGGCGGCCTGGACGCCCTCAAGGATTTCTTCAAGGCGATGCCTTCAGACAGCGGGATGGCATTCGTGGTGATCCAGCACCTGGAGCCGACTCACGAAAGCCAGATGGCGGGCATCCTGGCCAGGTACACCGAGATGACGGTCGTTACGGCTCAGGACGGGGCATCGGTCGAGGCCGGCTGCGTGTACACGATCCCGGCAAGCAAGTACCTCTCGATCGAAGCAGGCCGGCTGCGGCTGACCGAGCCGATGGAGCGGCATGGCATGCGGATGGCGATCGACTTCTTCTTTCGCTCGCTGGCACAGGATCAGAAGGAGAAAGCGGTCTGCATCGTCCTCTCGGGCAGCGGTTCGGATGGAACCCAGGGACTTCGCGCGGTCCGGAGCGCCGGCGGAATGTGCATGGCGCAAGACCCCGGGACCGCCCAGTTCGGCATCATGCCGCAGAGCGCAATCGATACGGGCCTTGTGGATTACGTTCTGCCCGCCGACCGGATACCCCATGCGCTGCTGGACTACGTGCGGCATTTCCGCACCCGCCCCCCTGAAAGTCCCGAGGAGACGGCCGATGCCGGACCGTTGGACGACCTGGAGTCGATCCTCAAACTGCTGCAGTCCGGCACGAACAGCGACTATCGCTGCTACAAGATGGGCACGGTCGTTCGCCGCATCGAGCGGCGCATGGGTCTCAGGCAAATCGCCGGCATGGGAGACTACCTGAGCCTGCTCCGCAAGGACCCGCAGGAGCTGGTCCAACTCGCCAAGGATATGCTGATCGGGGTCAGTTCCTTCTTCCGGGATCCCGAAGCCTTTGGAAGGCTGCAAGAGACGGCCCTGGCCCCCCTGGTTGCCGGCAGAAGCTTCGACAGCCCGTTTCGTGTCTGGGTGCCGGGCTGCGCAACCGGGGAGGAAGCGTACTCGGTGACCATGCTGCTGCTGGAGGCGCTCGCCTCGGCGGGAAAGGGAAACCCCGTTCAGGTGTTTGCCTCCGATGTGGACGAGGACGCCCTGGAGACCGCCCGCACCGGCATTTACCCGGAGTCCATCGCCGTCGATGTGCCGCCTGAACGCCTCGATCGATTCTTCTCTCACAAGGACGATCGATATCAGGTCAATAAGCAGCTTCGTGAGGCTGTCGTCTTCGCGCGCCAGAACCTGATTGCCGATCCTCCGTTTTCGAAGATGGACCTGATCACCTGCCGCAACGTGCTCATCTACCTCCAGCCGGAAGCCCAGAGGAAGGTCATTTCCATCTTCAGTTTCGCGCTGAACGTAGGCGGCTTCCTGTTTCTGGGCAAGTCCGAAACCCCGACCGACCCGCGGGGGCTGTTTGAGGTCCTCTCCAAGCCGCACCGCATTTACCGTCTGGCCAGGCCGAACCATCACGCCGCCGACCTTCCGGTTTTCTCCGGGGCCTCCGCCCGGGGCGCCGGCGTTGCCGCCGACCGTGCGCCCGCGCCGCCATCGGCCGCCGAGTTGACCATCCTCAACCAGCAGGTGCTCCTGAGGCATTTCGACGCCGCCATCGTGCTTGTCGAGCCCAAAGGCAAAATCCTGCACTTCTACGGGCCGACCGAGAAGTACCTGGGGCACCCCAAGGGTGCAGCGAGCTTGAACGTGTTCGACATGGCAGCCGGCGCTATGGCCACCAAGCTTCGCCGCGCGATCGGCCAGGCGCTTTCGTCAAACCAACCGGTCACAATCCGGCAGGCGCCCACAAGCCGCAAGGGATCGGCTTTTGCCAACGCAACCGTCGCCCCGGTCCCCGGCCGGGCGGGGGACGAAAGGATGCTGGCGATCATCCTGGAGGACGCGCCTGTCCCGGCCGCTGCGCATCCCGCCGCCCAGCCGATCGCCGAAGACGAATGCGCCGTCTCGCAACTGGAGGCAGAAATCAGGGCTTTGAGGACCGAGCTCGAGGAAACCAATCAGGAGCACGAGTCCGCCGGCGAGCAGCTCAAGGCCGCAAACGAAGAAGTGATGTCGATGAACGAGGAACTGCAGTCCACAAACGAGGAGTTGGAGACCTCGAAGGAGGAGCTGCAGTCCATCAACGAGGAGCTGAACACCGTCAACAATCAGCTAAACGAGAAGGTCGGCGAGATCACCGAGGTAAACAACGATCTGGCCAACCTCTTCAGCTCTACCGAGATCGCGACGGTTTTCCTCGACGCGCAGTTGCGGATCAAGCGGTTCACGCCGCGGGCGATCGAGCTGTTCAACCTCATTGCCTCCGACCTGGGGCGGCCTCTGGCGCATATTACCCAGAACTTCGACGGCAGTTCGCTTTCCGCGGACATAGCGGCCGTGATGAGAGACCTCACCCCCATCGAGAAAGAGGTGCAGACCCCGGAAAACCGCTGGTACACGATGCGAATTCTTCCCTACCGCACGTTGGACAACCGGATCGACGGGGCCGCCGTGACGTTTGCGGATGTAACCCGGCTCAAACGGCTGGAGAGCTCCCTTCAAAGCGCGAAGGCCTATGCCGAAAACATCGTCGGAACCATTCGACAGCCCTTGCTCGTGCTGGATTCGGACCTGCGGGTGGTGTCGGCCAACCCCGCATTCTACCAGACGTTTAAGGTCGCCCCGAAGGCAACCGTCGGTGAGTTGCTTTACGAGCTGGGGGACGGGCAGTGGGACATCGCGCATCTGCGAAAGCTGCTGGCCGAAATCATCCCGGCCCGATCCGAGTTTAAAGAGCTCCAGGTGGGGCATGAGTTTCCCGGAATGGGATTTCGCATCATATGCCTCAACGCCTGCCTGATCGAGTCGGCGGAACGACAGACACCCATGATTCTCCTGGCTCTTGAGGATGTCACGGAGCGCGAACAAGCCCGTCAACAGATCGAATCGCTGGCAGCGGAGCTGGACCGACGCGTCAGGGAGCGAACCGCCGAACTGGACCGGGCGGTCGCAGAACTTGAGCAACGGGCGAGGCAGCTTCGGGCGCTGGCCGCCGAGCTGACGCTCGCCGAGCATAAGGAGCGCAAGCGCCTTGCGCAGATCCTTCACGACGACCTCCAGCAACTGCTGGCTGCCGTGAAGTTCAGTGTCGGGAGCCTCCATTGCGCCGGCGGCGACCCCATTGTTAAAAACCGCATCGACGAGCTGGACCATCTTGTGGATGAGTCCATCCGGCTCTCCCGATCGCTCCTGGTGCAACTGAACCCGCCGGCGCTTTCGGATTCCGGGTTGGTCGCGGCGATGAAGTGGCTCGCAGAGGAGATGAAGAGAATGCATGGTCTGATCGTCCATGTGACGGCCGGAAACGAGATCCCGCCGGATACAGAGGGGGTCGTCATACTGTTGTTCCATGCCGTGCGTGAGCTGCTGTTCAATATCGTCAAGCATGCCGGGGTGGAGGCGGCCACGGTGGACGTGCGCCGCCTGACCGGCGATCAGGTGCAGATTACGGTTGCGGACGAGGGAGCCGGCTTCGACCCCGATGCGGCCCTTCTGAGGAAGGACTCGTCCACGGGTTTGGGGCTGTTCGGGATCCGGGAGCGCATCGCGCACCTGGGCGGCAGGATGGAGATGGAGAGCGCCCCGGGCCGGGGCACACGCGTGACATTGGTTGCCGAAATCGTCAAGCTTGACACAAACAGGTTGGGGATCCGGATCAATTAGAATCAAGGACAACCCTGCTTTGACCCGAATGATTCTAAACAGTCAGATTACCCTGCTGCAAAACGGCGGAGCTTATTTTCCGGCAATCGAAGCGGCGCTGGACCGGGCGGTGCACGAAATTTATCTGGAAAGCTATATTTTCGAAAATGACAATACCGGACGACGCATTGCGGAAGCGCTCAGGCGGGCGGCCTTTCGCGGCGTAAAAACACACATGCTGATCGACGGATTCGGTTCGAATCGTTTGCCGAAAACCATGATCGATTCCCTTGAGGCGGCAGGCGTAATGGTACTGAAATTCCGGCCCAAGACATCGCCTTACACGCTGAGGCGCCGGAGGCTTCGTCGCCTGCACCGGAAAATTGTGGTCGTGGACCGGAAGATTGCGTTTGTCGGAGGCATCAATATTATCGATGATATGGATATGCCGGATCAGACATCGCCCCGTTATGACTACGCTGTAAGAGTGGAAGGGGCGCTGGTGGAAGAGATTCATGATTCTTCCTGCCGGGTGTGGTCGCGGGTGGCCTGGACCCGGTTACGCCGTGACTGGATCCGGGACAACGAAAGACAGGCTCCTTCAGCCGAGCCCGGAGGCCGTATGCGCTCCGCTTTTCTGGTACGCGATAACATCCGCCATCGCCGCGACATTGAAGATGCTTATTTGCAGGCGATTGAACAGTCGCAATTCGAAATCATTCTTGCAAATGCATATTTTTTTCCCGGATTGAATTTTCGTCATGCGCTTCTGGATGCAGCCGGACGCGGTGTTCGGGTGATTTTGCTGTTGCAGGGAAGGGTGGAATATCGATTGCTGCATTATGCCTCGCATGCCCTGTATGGCAATTTTCTCGATGCGGGGATAAAGATCTACGCGTATCACAAAGGTCTTATGCACGCCAAAGTTGCTGTGATCGATGAACATTGGGCTACGGTGGGATCATCGAATCTTGACCCTTTCAGTCTGCTGCTTGCGCTCGAGGCAAATGTCGTTGTCGACGATGAAAACTTTGCCAAAGAACTCAAGAACAGCCTTGAGCAGGCGATCAAAATGGGGTCACAGCAGATACTTCGGAAGCACTGGAGAACCCAGCCCATCCGGCTGCGCCTGGCGAGCTGGCTATGTTACGGCATGGTGCGATTCATGATCGGAATGGCGGGGTATGCCCCCGGGAAAGAGCCTGGCCGGAAATAATCGATTATTCAGTCTCAAAGATGTATGTCGAAAGCCTGGCGATTTCCGCAAATTCCGCTCAGATCTAGAGCTTGTCGAATTCCACGACTTCACCGGTGACCATGAAGACCACGCGCTCGCAGATGTTCACCACGCGGTCGGCGGCCCTTTCCAGGTTATGGGCCACCCAGATCAGATAGCTGGCTCGATCAACCAGTTTGGGGTCGGACATGATATAGGTGGTCAGTTCATGGAAGATCCGGTCATAGAGGGCATCCACTTCATCGTCTTCGGGAGGAATCGCCCGGGCCAGCTTCACATCGCGTTCAAAGAAGGCCTGAAGCCCTCTATGCAGCATACCGCGTGCTTTCTCGGCCATGCGTGGAATATCGATCAGGGGTTTGATAAAGGGTTCTGTTCCCATCCGGATGGCGATTCTGGCAATCCCTTTGGCGTAATCCCCGATCCGTTCCAGCTCGATGGCGATCTCCAGGACAGCGGCAAGAGTCCTCAAATCCACCGCCATCGGTTGCTGTGTGGCGATGACCACGAAGGTTTCATGTTCAATGGCATAACGCCTCTCATTGACTGAACGGTCGGCATCGATGATTTGCTCCGCCCCTTCCAGGTCGCGGCGTTTCAATGCATCCACTGCCGCCACCAGCGCCTCTTCCACCATCCCGCCAAGCTCCTGGAGTCTCTTTTCCAGACCCTGCAACTCCCGGTTAAATGCATTTCGTAGCATCGCCTGATTCATACCTCCTTTGGAAAAAGATGTCCTAACCGGCTCGCCCGGTGATATAGTCTTCCGTCAGTTTCCGGTGAGGCCGAGTGAAAATCGACTTGGTCACGCCGGATTCCACCAGTTCACCCATCCAGAAGAAACCGGTAAAATCCGACACGCGCGCGGCTTGTTGCATGTTGTGAGTGACGATGACAATGGTGTACTTGGCTTTGAGGGATTGCATCAGTTCTTCAACCTGCAGGGTGGCGACCGGGTCAAGAGCCGAACAAGGCTCATCCATGAGGATGACTTCAGGCTTTACGGCAATGGCCCTCGCAATGCACAGCCGCTGCTGTTGCCCCAGGGAGAGACCGAGCGCATCCTCATCGAGTTTGTCCTTCACTTCATCCCAGAGAACTGCACCGCTAAGGCTTTCCTCCACAATACGGGCCAATTGATTGCGGTTTCCGAGTCCCAGTACCCGCGGGCCGAAAGCCACGTTGCTGAAGATGGATTGCGGAAAAGGGTTTGGGCGCTGAAATACCATCCCCACGCGCTTGCGCAACTCCACCACACTCGTATTCCGATGATAAATATCCTGCCCGTCCAGGAGTACCCTTCCTTTCACCCGTGTCCCTCGGATCGTATCGTTCATCCGGTTCAGACAACGCAGAAAGGTGGACTTGCCGCACCCCGACGGACCGATGAGGGAGGTGATTTGTCGCTCCTCGATAGCGATCGAAATGTCGGACAACGCCAGATATTTTCCGTAATAGAAGTCGAGATGCTCCACCCGGATCTTTTCCATTCCTCATCCTTATCCAAAACGACCGGTGACATATTCTTCCGTTCTCTTGTCTCGAGGCCGGGTAAAGAGTTCGGTACCGGAGGCATATTCAACGAGCTCGCCCGTGAGAAAGAAGGCAGCCTGGTCGGCGATGCGGGCCGCCTGTTGAATGCTATGCGGCACAATGACGATGGTGTACTGCTGTTTCAACATGAACAGGGAGTCTTCTACCTTGTGGGTCGAAATCGGGTCCAGGCCCGAGGTGGGTTCATCCAGGAGCAATACATCAGGTTCCAGGGCCAGACTGCGGGCGATGCACAGACGTTGTTGCTGCCCTCCTGAAAGAGCCGTGGCCGGATGGTCCAGCCGGTCCTTGACCTCCTCCCAGAGCGCCGCCTGGGTGAGGCTCCGCTCCAGGCTCTCGTCCAGTCGCAACCGGTCCCTTGTGCCCGCCAGTTTGAGACCGTACAGAGCATTTTCTCGAATGGTTCCCGGCAGAGGAAGCGGGAGGGCAAACACCATGCCCACCCGCTGCCGCAATTTAGGAACATGGATGTCGGAACCGTAGATGTTCTGCCCATCGAGAAGGATCCGGCCCTTCATCTGCGTGCCCTCCACCAGGTCGTTCAAACGATTGATCAGCCGGAGCAGGCTCGTCTTGCCGCCACCCGCCGGGCCGAAAAAAACCGTGACACTGTTGGGAGCAATATCCAATGTCACGTTACGCAGTGCCCAGTTGTCTCCGTAAGCGTAGCTCACCTTATCGATATGAATCTTAGGGTCTACCACTGTCGTTTCCGCCGGAAGTAGCTGCGAATGATGGTTGCCGAAATGTTCATGGAAAGCACCAGTGCCAGCAGCACCAGCGCCGTTCCGTGTTGGATAGCAAGGGGCATGCCCGGCACCTGAGTGCTGATGACATAGAGGTGGTAAGGGAGGGCCATGGTTTGATCGAATGGGGATTGGGGCAATCGCGGCAGGAAAAAGGCGGCTACGGTAAAGAGAATCGGTGCGGTCTCTCCGGCAGCCCGCAGCAGCCCCAGGATCACGCCGGTGATGATCCCCGGCAAGGCCTGCGGCAGGATGATGTAGCGGATCCCCTGCCAGCGAGTTCCTCCCAGACTGGCGCTCACGGTCCGAAACTCCGTGGGCACGGCACGCAGCGCTTCTTCCGCCGTGCTGATGATCACCGGCAGGGTCATGATGGCCAGGGTCAACGCTCCGGCCAGAATGGATGTGCCCATCTTGAGAAACAGAACGAACATCCCCAACCCGAAGAGCCCGTATACAATGGATGGGATCCCCGCCAGATTGACGATGGCCAGTCGAATGCAACGGGTTGCCCAAGTATCCCGCGCATATTCGGCCAGATAGATGGTTCCTCCGATCCCGATGGGAATGGAGACCAGGGCGGTTCCCATCGTGAGGAGGAGGGTACCGACAAGTGCCGGAAAAATTCCTCCCTGTTTCATTCCATCGAAGGGCATGGCCGTGATGAACTCCCAGGATAGGGCACCCATCCCCTCAATCACGATAATCCCGATCACCACTAAAATAGGAAGGACCACCGCCAGGGCGGCAAGGCCCAACAGGGCAAAGCCAATCCGCTGTATCCGGTATCGACTCATCAGCGCAGGCCTCCGCGACGCTGTTTTTTGAAGATGGTGGATGCGGCCACCAGGTTGATGAAGAACGTGACCATAAAGAGGATGATGGCAATGCCGAAAAGCGCATGGTAATGGGTGCTCCCCCGGGCGACCTCCCCCATTTCCGCGGCGATGGTGGCCGTCATGGTGCGGGCGGGCTTGAACAGTGACTCTAGGCTGAGCGGCATGCGAGCCGCGTTTCCCGTCACCATCATGACCGCCATGGTCTCACCGATGGCACGCCCCATGCCCAGCATCACCGCTGTCGTGATTCCGGAACGGGCTGCCGGCACTACCACTCGCCAGATCGTCTGCCATTGCGTCGCCCCCATGGCCAGACCGGCATCACGGAAGCTTTTCGGGACGGCATCCAGGGCATCTTCGGCCACACTGATGATGGTGGGAAGCGCCATGTAAGCCAGGAGCAGGCCGCCGGTGAACACCGTCAGGCCCGTGGGGGCCCCAAGTGTCTCGCGGATCAGTGGAGCGACCACATGCATGCCAAAAAAGCCCAGCACCACGGAGGGGATGCCTGCCAGCACCTCGATCAACGGCTTGAGAACTTCTCGGGCCCAGTCGGGCGCCACTTCGCGCACAAAGATGGCGGTGGTTACCCCCAGGGGCAGCGCGATGAGGATGGCGGTCATCGTTACCAGGGCGGAACCCAGCAGGAGCGGCAGTGTTCCGAAGAGATCAAAAGTCGGATACCAATGGATCCCGAAGAGGTTGGCGGGCGGCACCTCGAAGAAGAACGGCACCCCCTCTCGAAGCAGAAAGAGGAAGATGAGCAGGACAAAGCCGATGGTCGAAAAGCCAAGCACCCGGATGAGAGCTTCGATGACGAACTCCCGCCAGTCGGCCTGTGCCGCTTCTGCCCGCTGTAGAGCAAACATTTCAGTGCCCTCGATGCAAGGGGACAAAGCCCAATTTGGATACCAGTTCCTGACCCAGTGGTCCCAGCACCCAGTCCAAATAAGTCTTCATTTGACCCCCGGGTTCACCGGCGGTGTACATGTAAAGGGATCGGGAGATGGGATAGGACCCATCATTTACGGTAGCGATCGAAGGCAGCACGTAAGGGCTGTCCGCGTCTCTGGCCACTGCCAGCACCTTCTGATCCTGTGTTACATAACCAAGTCCGTCATAGCCTATGGCATTCGGGTTCTGTCGCACCTCCGTGCTGATTCCCTCGGAAGACGGCATCAGGAGCGTGTCCGGGGAGAAAAGCAGTTTGCTTTTAAGTTCACCCATGCGGATGACTTGCTCCAGGACGTAGACATACGTCCCCGAATTGGATTCCCTGGAGAGCAGCACAATGGGCCGATCTTCTCCTCCTACTTTTCGCCAGTTGGTGATTTTGCCTGTATAGATATCCGAAATCTGCTGCAGGGTCAGGGCATTCACCGGGTTAAATGGGTTCACAACGACCGCGATGGCGTCACGTGCCACAACCAGTTCCACTGGAATGATTCCGTTTGCCTGGGCGGCTCGGACCTCTTCCGTTTTCATCTCACGCGAAGCGTTGGCAATATCCGCCGTACGGTTCATCAGGGAGGCGATCCCCGTACCCGAGCCGCCGCCCGTGACGGAGATGCGGATCTCGGGATGTTCCTGCATGTAGCGCTCAGCCCAGGCCAGTGCCAGATTGACCAGGGTGTCCGACCCCTTGTTTTCGATACTCTTTGTGCCCGGGATCGTCTGTGGGGTGTTGCCGGCTGTCTGATCGCGGCAAGCCGGCGACCCAGAGATCAGAAAGACCAGTGCCCCGCCCAGAAAGACCCGCCGGATCAACCGGCAGAGCACGGCACCTGTCTCGTCAATCCTCACGGGCGATACCTGCGGAATCATTGCTGCCCTCTTGCGAAGGTTTCGACCTGGTTTCTCATGCTCCAACCCGTTACCAGGAATTACAGAGCAGGTCCAGAGCAATTCTCAGACAATTCTTTCGGATCTGGTGATGGGAACCGTTGTTCACGAAAAGCTCCCCTGCCTTCATCCCGAATTACAGATAGGAGAACATCGAGTATTTTGCGATCTTAATCAGCAAAAGGTTTCGAGGCAGCGACCTCTGAAACGACGGATTTCTCAGCAGTCTAGACAGGTACAGTCAATGTAAAAGAAGCTCCTTTTCCCGGAGCACTTTCTATATCAAACCGGCCTCCTAAAAACTGCAACCGCTCCCGAATGGTGAGCAGACCGTATCCGCTTTGCTGGTCGCTGCTTTCCCATATCCGCTCGGGATCAAACCCCTTTCCGGCATCGCTGACGACAATGCGCAGCCGATCCGACCGGTCTTTGGAAAGAATCACTTCAGCGGAATCCACCCCGGAATGCTTGATTGCATTGAGAAGAAGTTCGCGCACCGATCGGAAAAGGACGATCGTCACATCTTCCTGAAGAGCGGCAACTTCCGGCTCCACCTGCAATTCTACCGAGAATCCGTATTTTTCCTGCTTCCACCTGGATAGCCACTTCAATCCGGCAACCAGTCCATTCTGATAGAGAATCGGGGGTGAGAGCTCGGCTATAATCGAACGGGAAGTCTGAATCGAATCGGAAAGAAGTTTGCGAGCCGTATCCAAGGTAGGCTTTCGATCGCACGCGACATGGCCGGATAGGATATCCAGGTTGAGCCTGACGCCGACAAGGAGCTGCTGGAGATGCTCGTGTAAAATTTCCGCCAGCCGCCGTCGTTCACGTTCTTCTGCCATCGCCAGTTCCGAGGTCAGCCGGGCAAGCTGCTTTGCCCGATCCTCAGCCAGTTTGGTACGTTCGGCCACCTGCTGCTCAAGGCTTTCATTTAAATGCTTTAGCGCCTCCTCGGCCTGCTTTCGCTCGGTGATGTTGCGGATGTTGCATTGAACTAACCTTGCCCTGTCGACCAGGTATATATCATATCAACATAAAATGTTTGCCCGGCCTTTGTTTTTATCGGAACATCATCGTAATAAATAATGCCGCTCCTGTCCAATGCTTGCATCACTTCCTGAAAATCGCCCATATCATGCGAGAGACCGATATCCTGAAGTTTTTTCCCGATGCACTCCTCTTTGGAATAGCCAAACATCGCCGTGACGGCAGGATTGGCATGGGTGATATTCCCTTCGCGTTTTTCTAAAAGCAATATCCCGTCGTTTGCGGTCTCAAAAAGGCGCCTGAAGCGTTCTTCAGACTCCGATAACAAGATTTCCAGTCGTCTGCGTTCAGTGATGTCATTCCCAATGCAAAGTATCTCTATAATCTTGCCGTTACCATCGCAAATGGCCTTGTTCGTCCAGGCTACCCATACCCGTTCCCCATTCCGCCGCATGTTCTCATTTTCATTGGTGATAAATTTCTCCGGATTTATTCCGATAAGATTGCCTAAGGTTTCTGCCGGTGTCACCTTGAACAAATCATAGAATCTTTGGTTTGCAAAGAGAATGCTCAGATCGGAATCCAGTACCAGAATGGGTTCTCGGATTGTATTTATGACATCCTCGAATATCTGGTCTATCCGAGCCGTTACCATAGTTGTTCCCCTCCCTGAATACATCTTCGATTACGAATTGAAGCTGTTTGAATCGCTAAAAAAATTCATTCGGCTTCAACTCCGATTGCAGACAACAGAACTTTCATGTTACCGCCCTTCGGATAATCCGTAAGATTTATATCTGGCCCCTGAACTACTAACGAGGGTATTTTCTATCAGTACCTTCCGAAAGTCAAACAATGGCAAGGCCGTCCGCAGGCAGGGCGCCACAAATGCCAATAATGAGGTTAAATATGACCATTGGTCATATGGTTACTACCCGAGCGGCGGGATGGGATTTGTCCTGCTCATTCTGATCATCCTGCTGCTACTGGGTCGGCTTTAGGCATAGGAGGCCGAGCACTTTTGCTGTCAGACGCAGAAAGGGTATCAAGCGGGGTCATGGTGCCAATCTCTTGTTGAACATGGCCGGCGGACGACGCATTGCGGAAGCGCCCAGGCGGGCGGCTTTTCGTGGCGTAAAAACGCACATGCTGATCGATGGATTCGGTTCGAGCGTCGGATATCCTAGATAAGTAGACCGTAAACCGGAAAGGCAAGGAGCTTTGAAAGCTTGAAGATTTTCAGGGCTTAGGTCCTTCGGCTTTGCCTCGAATTGCAGACAGCAGAATATCGTTATCGCCGCCTTTTCTACAATAGGCCGATGCTCCGGCTTCGAGCATAGCAGCAGCCTTACCATCTCCATCATGTATCGACAGCCCGATAATGCGAATGCGGGGAAACTCGGAATGGATCATTTTGGTTGCTTCCAAGCCGTCCATTCTTGGCATGTCAATGTCCATCAGGATTACGTCCGGCTTTATTTTCTTGGCAAGCTGAACCCCCTTCTTGCCGCTTTCTGCAATTCCTGCAACTCTTATATCGGAGTGGACGCTGAGAAACGAAGAAAGCGCATGGAGAATTAGGAGGTGATCATCGACCAGCAGAACCCGTATGAGGCGATCATTTAAGAGCTCACCCATAAGTTTATCCTTATACTTGCTGTCACCTTAAAAGAAAAATTGAGAGAAAGGAATAAGAAAAAGCACTTATTGGAGGATCAAAGCAACCTTATTATTTTGGCCTTGTGTTCTTCACATTTATACGTATGCTGAAAGAATGGGCGGGTAAATACGTACTGCTAAGCCTGCAAACTTTCAACAGAACGAATAATACAAATTCAAACCAGAGTATCTGAAATTCCTGCAGGGATTGAATTCATGGGGAAAAGAAGCAGCAGCGATCGCAACCTGGTATCACAGGACGCTATAGAAAAAGACCTTGGAAGACGGACATGCTTTTGGAGGAGAAATTTTTGGTCTAAATCCCGTCTATTTCATCACCAGCCCTTTCTCGATTGCATAGGCTGTCAAATTCGAGGCGTTATGCAGATCCAACTTTTGCATGATGTTGGCCCGATGCTTCTCTATGGTCTTGACGGTGATGAAAAGGAGACCTGCGATCTGCTTATTTCGATACCCCCCGGCGACAAGCTTCAACACCTCTTTTTCACGTCGAGTCAACGTATCCCATGAAGGTTTCTCTTTGATCCTTGCCCGGGTTCCTACGTATCCTTCCATAATCCTTTCCGAAACTTCAGGGCTTACGTAAATTTTACCGGACAAGACGGCGCGAATCGCTAAAATAAATTCTTCTTGGCTGGAAGACTTCAAGCAGTATCCGTTCGCCCCGGCTTTGAACGCTTCAAGAACGTGCTCCTCATCTTTATGCATCGTCAACGCTATAATTTTTACATTCGGATGATGCCGCTTGGTTTCTCTGATAACCGAAAATCCGTCCATTCGGGGCATGCTCAGGTCTAAAATTGCGATATCTATGGCAAGATCCCGCATGTATCTGATGGCATCGAGGCCGTCTGCGGCTTCACCGACCACTTCCAGATCTGGGTTTTCGTTCAGAAGAGCCATTAATCGATCCCTGAAAAGGATATGATCTTCTGCTAGAAAGACCCTTTTCTTTTTTTGCATCGCTGTATCCCCCTGTTCATAGATTTTAACCTTTACTGGATCTACCTGCATCATTAAACGATGAAAATTCGATTTCTACAATCAGGGAATCACTGAATCTCTCTAAGAAGAGGCTCGTTTATGATGACCCAAACGGATACAGCGCGGATGCTGCAAAAGATATCGACGCTCTTTTTGACAATGGGAAGTACATTGACTAAAATTGAGAAGTACATGAATTACAATAGATCAGATCGAACAGAGTTCCGGCTTCGAGGTGCTGAGCGTACATGAAAAACGATGTGCATTCCACAGGGAAAGAATCGGAGATGGCCTTTTTCATAAGGTTTCGGTGCGTTCTATTGTTTGTAGTGCTGGTCTTTGCGAATCTACCCCAAACGGCCTTTGCCCAATCATCATGCTGCCCGGGCATTCACGTGACCATTCTGGGTATAAAAAACAGCACAGGAACCGTAGCTTGCGCGCTTTTCGATTCGCCGGACGGTTTCCCTATCGACTTTCTGCTTTACGCAACCAATATAATGGTAATAAAGATTCGGGACGAGCAGGCGCGTTGCGACTTTTTGGATATCCCGCCGGGAACGTATGCGCTTGCCGTTATTCATGATGAAAATATGAACGGCAAGCTTGACACCAAATGGCTGGGGATCCCGAAGGAAGGATACGGTTTTTCAAAAGACGCAAGAGCCATGCTCGGCCCGCCTTCGTTTGCTGCAGCCGGCTTCCCATACGACGGGCAAGACATGGAACTGACGATCCGCCTGCATTATTGAGCGTCGAAAGCAAGCCAATCCAAAGGACAAGCCTTGCTGTGAGCCGAACGATTCCAAACAATCAGATTACCACTTCCAGTTTCACCGAGAATTGCTGATCGCACTCAGGTAACCTTGCGGAAAACCGTCTTGGTGTAGTATAATGCATCTTTAGAAAAAACACTGCAAGCGCTTTGGCGCTCGTCTGGCCGGCAATGGATGGAGACCACAATCGTGACCCGAATTCCTGAATTTCTCGAACCCTATTTTTGGGAAATAGATTTCACCAGCCTGCGCTTGCCCGAACGACAGACCTATGTCATCGAACGGGTGCTGGAATACGGGGACGATCAAGCCGTCCGCTGGTTGAAAGCGACGTTTGCTCCCGAAGCAATCGCCGAGGTCGTGCGCCGCAGCCGTCGTATCTCCAAGAACACAGCCAATCTGTGGGCGCTGGTACTGAACATTCCCAAGGAGCATGTCCGATGTTTCTCAACACACTTCCTGCCAACGCCCGGCAGCTCTTGACACAACTGGGCCGGCAACCACTGGCGCGGGCCTTTTATCTTGCCGGCGGCAGTGCCGCCGCGCTGCACCTGGGCCACCGTATCTCTGTAGACCTGGATTTTTTCACCCAGCAGGATCACTATGAAACCGAGCCACTCATCCAGCAGTTGCAGGCGATCGCCCACCTCGACGTTCAGCAACAGAGCCGCGGTGCTCTAGTCGGCCGGCTGGGCGATGTGCGTATCAGCTTTTTCGTTTACCCTTATCCGCTGTTGGCAAAGCCGGTGAAGCTTGAGGGATGTCGTATCGCGCAATTATTGGACATTGCATTGATGAAGCTCATCGCGATCAGCCAGCGGGGCACAAAGAGGGATTTCGTCGATCTTTTTTTCATCTGCCAAGATGGTCATAATTTAGGCGATTTGTTGCGCCAAATACCGCTCAAGTTCACCACTGTTTCATATCCCTCTTATCACCTTTTACGAGCCTTGGTCTACTTTTCTGATGCCGATGAGGACGAGTCACCGCTGATGTTAAGCTCATTTGAATGGGACCAGGCAAAACGCTTTTTCGAAGCCCAAGTCAAACAGCTGACACGGGATCTATAAACCCAAGTGCTGCCTTTCCCCTATCCTATGCGGCGATGACGCTTCCGAAGCTCGGCAAAGGATGCTTCGCGGTGGGTCTGCCCGCGCTCTGCCTCGCCACAGATCCCATCGACTTGAAGGATAGAAAGGAAACCTATGCTGGTCAAATTATCTACTGACAAAACCGTGAGTGCGGCTGCGGCTGCCTTGCAGGCCGCCGTCCAGGCCAACCACTTTGGCGTCATGCAGGTTCACAACCTCAAAGAGACCATGACGAAGAAGGGCGTGGCGTTTGCCCATGAATGTCTGATCTTCGAGGTCTGTCAGCCGCAACAAGCGAAGAAAGTGCTCGACCAAAACATGAGCGTCTCAACCGCACTGCCATGCCGGATCTCCATTTACGAGGAGGGCGGTAAAACCATGCTGGCGACATTGAAGCCGACCACGCTGCTGGCGATGTTTAACTCGCCGAAGCTGGAAGAGGTGGCGCAGGAAGTGGAGAACACGATTGTTAAAATAATGAAGGAGGCGGCGGCAGCCTGATTTGCCAAGGCCGGATGCAGCGGCGTCTTCATCGGCTTTGAATCCTACACACCGGAAGGGCTTTTCGAGCTCGGCACGAAATTGAACCGTCTGAAGGGCCGGGAACCTTTGCGCCTCTGTGCGGCGCATACAGCGGCACGACACACTGGTTTTGACAATGGGAAGTACATTGACTACAATCGAGAAGTACATGAATTACAATAGCTCAGATCGAGCAGAGCTGCAGGTAGCATTTTGATGATTGAAAATGAGTTGCCTTCCTGTGCACCCTTGAAAGCTACAAGGAGAAAATAAGGCCATGCGGGACTTGGCAAATTATCATTCCTGATTTCCGTCAAACGTGCAATTCCATGAAAACCATCGTGACCGTGACCATGAATCCGGCGATCGACAAGAGTTCAAGTGTTGCTCATGTCGTAGCCGAGCGAAAGCTGTACTGCAAACCCCCTCGTTTTGAGCCCGGAGGAGGCGGGGTGAATGTCTCCCGGGCCATCAAAAAACTGGGCGGGGAATCCATCCTCCTTTATCCTGAAGGGGGACTGGCAGGTCAGAGACTTAAAGAACTCCTGGATCGGGAAGGCCTGGACCATCGGCCGTTTCCCATCGAGGGATTGATCCGGGAGAGTCTTGTCATTTTGGAGGAATCCACCGGCCGGCAGTATCGTTTTGGAATGCCGGGACCGGAGCTTAAAGAGCAAGAACGGGAACAATTCCTTGATGGATTATCGGCCGTAGAACCGAGACCCGATTATCTGGTGGCCAGCGGAAGCCTTCCTCCAAGCGTGCCCGCTGATTTTTATGCACGGGTGGCGCGCATCGGAAAGGACAGGGGAGCAAAAGTGATCATCGACGTTTCGGGTGAAGCCCTGGAGGAGGCGCTTAAGGAAGGCGTGTATCTAATCAAGCCCAATGTCCGTGAATTCAGACAGTTGGTCGGCAAGGAGATCAAAGAGGAACCACAGATCGAGGCAGAGGCCCAAAAAATGGTCAAAAGCGGCCGGTGCGAGGTGCTGGTCATCTCGCTTGGTGCCGCGGGCGCCTTGATGATTTCGGAGGAGATCTCCGAACACATCCTGCCGCCGACCGTGCCGATTGTCAGCAAGGTCGGAGCCGGAGACAGCATGGTGGCCGGTATCGTCTTAAGCCTTGCCCGAGGCAAGCCGCTCAGGGAATCGGTTCTTTTCGGCGTGGCAGCCGGTACAGCAGCCGTCATGACGCCGGGAACTGAATTGTGCCGGCGGGAGGATGTCGAAAGGTTGTTTGAAAGCATATTTTCAGGGCCCGAATAAGTCCCCTTTATCGGAATCCGGAGGCTCCCGTGAAGAACAAAACCGGTCCTTCAAGCCTCGGCGAGGTGGTCTCGGTGCGCGGCAGTGTCGTCGATATATGCTTCGATGCACATTTGCCGTCCATCTACTCGCTGCTGCACTCGAAGGGGGGGAAATTGCCATCGAGGTTTTAGCTCAACTCGACGCACACCGCGTGCGCGGGATTGCGAATATCTTTTCGTTTCGCTTTTTAGGGCATGCGCTGAATCCCTCTCCGGCGAGAACGCGAGCCGCCTGGCCGCAATGCAACGCGCCGACAAAAGCATCGACGAATTGCGGGAGGACCTCAACAGAACATTCCACCGCCTGCGCCGGAGCGGCATCGACGAGGAACTGTTCGACGTCATCTCCGGCTTCGAGGCGCTGAGGGTAGATGAAAAATGATGTGAATTTCACAGTGAAAGAATCGGAGATGGCATTTCTCATGAGGGTTCGGTGCGCTCTATTGTTTGCAGTGCTCGTCATTGCGAATCTTTCCCAAACGGCCTTTGCCCAATCATCATCCTGCCCCGGCATTCACGTGACCATTCTGGGTATAAAAAGCAGCACAGGAACCGTAGCTTGCGCGCTTTTCGATTCGCCGGACGGTTTCCCTATCGACTTTCTGCGTTACGCAACAAATATCATGGTAATAAAGATTCGGGACGAGCAGGCGCGTTGTGGCTTTTTGGACATCCCGCCGAGAACGTATGCGCTTGCCGTCATTCATGATGAAAATATGAACGGCAGGCTTGACACCAAATGGTTGGGGATCCCGAAGGAAGGATACGGTTTTTCAAAAGACGCAAGAGCCATGCTCGGCGCGCCTTCGTTTGCTGCAGCCGGCTTCCCATACGAAGGGCAAGACATGGAACTGACGATCCGTCTGCATTATTGAGCGTCGATGACCGCCGCTCGAAGCCTTTTTCAGGAGTGAATAAAAATGATGGTCGAATATGACCAATGGTCATATATGACCATATTTTTACATCCGGTCCTCCCTCCTTTGGCAATCTCTAAATGGAAATATCCAACGACAAATCAATACGTTGGGTTAAATCCGGTTGACCTTTTAGAATATGGCACGGAGTTTGAGTGTACAAATCTGAAAGAAGCGATACAAACGCTTCTCGGGAATGATCTAAACCGACGGGAAGGGCGGGTTGCCGAACGATGGAAAAGAAAGGCGGATGAGATGGGCGACAAAGGAAAAAGAGACAAAGGCAAACGAGAAGACCAGAAGAAAGGCAAGACATTGAAGGAGAAGCGGAAGCAAAAAGAAGATAAGAAGAAAGAAATGACGATAACAGAGAGGGTCCGCTCGGTTAAGCCCCTTTAGGTCAAAAGATATTTTCCGACAAAGTCCGTAATGCTGTCCACCGCGCACGGCATGTCATAAGAAGGAGAAACGAAGCGTGAGGGTGAGCGGCAAGAGGATTCTCCAGACCCTGCTCCATCCGAGGGTGCATCTCGGCGGAAGAAATCCGGCGCCGGAGTACGCCGGCGACGAGCCACCTCTGCGATCGGAACTGTTCAGCAGCGACCAGATGAAGCGGCACGGCAAGGCACTTGCGGGCTGGCACAAGCTGAGTTCGGGACGCGCTTCGGATCGGCTTCTGACGCGGCTGGCGGAAAATGAAGCGGTCCTGATCGGAGCCCGCGAACTGATGGCAGAGGCGGTTCTGGTCAACCGCCGGATTGTGCCGGCGGGCGAATGGCTGCTCGACAACTTCTATCTGATCGAAGAACAGATTCGCATGGTCAGGCGACACCTGCCAAAGGGGTACAGCCGGGAGCTGCCGCGCCTGCAGAACGGCCCATCGGCCGGGCTTCCACGCGTGTACGACATCGCACTGGAGATTATCTCGCACGGCGATGGGCGGGCGGATCCGGAAAGTCTCGGCAGTTTCACGGCCGCCTACCAGACGGTGACCCGCCTGAAGCTTGGCGAATTGTGGGCCGTCCCGATCATGCTGCGCCTCGCCCTGATCGAGAATCTGCGTCGCGTCGGCGCCCGAATTGCCGCCGACCGGGCGGAACGCAACCTCGCCAACACCTGGGCGGACCAGATGACGGAGATCGCGGAGAAAGATCCGAAGAGCCTGATTCTCGTGATTGCGGATATGGCACGGTCGGACCCGCAGTTGGGGAGTGCATTCGTCTCGGAGTTTTCGCGGCGGCTGCAGGGACAAAGTGCTGCCCTGGCCTTTCCGCTCACCTGGGTTGAGCAGCGGCTCTCCGAATCCGGCTTGACCATCGAGCAACAGGTGCAGTCGGAGAACCAGAAACAGGCCGCGGATCAGGTTTCCTTAAGCAACAGCATCGGCAGCCTCCGATTTCTGGGAGCGATGGACTGGCGGGAGTTCGTCGAGACGATGAGCGCTGTCGAACAGACCCTGCGGTCGGACCCTGCCGGCGTCTACGGCCGGATGGATTTTGCCACCCGGGATCGCTACCGGCACGTCGTGGAAAAGATCGCAAAGCGCGACCGGATGTCCGAAAGCGAGGTCGCCCGCGAAGCGATCCGATTGGCCGGCGAGGCCGCAGCCGAAGATAACAGCGATGATCGAGCCGCCCATGTCGGATTCTACCTAATCGATGAGGGGTTGCGGCAGCTCGAAGAAACGGCGCAGGGGCGCCGATCTTTTTTTGAGGCTCCTCGCCGGTTAAGCCGTCGGTTCCCTTTGCTCCTCTATCTGGGCGTCATCGCTCTGATCACGGCTTTTTTCACCTGGAGTTTGTCGGCCAAGGCGCATGCCATGGGGTACCCGGATTGGCTGATCGCGCTGATCGGACTCCCCTTGCTTCTGGGTGCAAGTCATCC
Source organism: Desulfobacteraceae bacterium (assembly GCA_003599475.1). The sequence continues at coordinate 4,438 of QZKK01000261.1, read as the reverse complement.
GGCCGTAGCGCTGGCGAACTGGCTGGCGACATTGCTGACCACACCGCGCCTGCTGCCGCGAATGGACTTTTCCGAAGGAATTCCTTCGGAATCGCGTGCACTGGCCGTGATCCCGACGATGCTTACGAGTGCGCAAAACATCGAGGATCTGGTTGAGGCGCTGGAAGTTCGATTTCTAGCCAATCGAGACGAGCACCTGCACTTCGGTCTGCTTACGGATTTCGATGATGCGCAGGAGGAAACCCTTCCGGAGGACGAACCGCTGTTGCGGCTGGCCCAAGAGAGAATTGAAGGATTGAATGGAAAGTATCGGAGCCTGAAAGCCGACACGTTTTTCCTCTTTCATCGCCCGCGCTGCTGGAATCCGCGGGAGCGGATTTGGATGGGTTACGAGCGCAAGCGGGGAAAACTGGCGGAACTGAATTCGCTTCTGCGCGGCGGAACAGAGGGGAAAGGCAGGAATCGCTTCTCCTTTCTCGTCGGCGATACGGCCGTCCTGTCCAACGTCAAGTACGTGATCACCCTGGATACCGATACGCAGCTTTCCCGCGATTCGGCCCGGCAATTTGTGGGGGCCATGGCGCATCCGCTGAATCGGCCGCGGTACGACGAGGACAAACAGCGGATCGGGTACGGGTACGGCATCCTTCAGCCGCGCGTGGCCGTGAGCCTGCCGGGGATGAACCGGTCGCGATACGCGCAATTGTTCGGAAGCGAGCCGGGCATCGACCCGTATACCCGGGCGGTTTCCGATGTTTACCAGGATCTGTTCGGTGAAGGCTCGTTCATCGGCAAGGGGATCTACGATGTCGATGCCTTCGAGCGGACCCTCAGGGGGCGCTTTCCCGAAAACCGCATCCTGAGCCACGATCTCATGGAGGGATGCTACGCGCGGGCCGGGCTGCTCAGCGATGTGCTGTTGTACGAGGAATATCCGTCCCGCTACGACGCGGACGTGAGCCGCCGCAGTCGCTGGATTCGGGGGGATTGGCAAATCGCCCGCTGGCTGCTGCCGTGGGTCCCCGGCTCCGATGGAAGCCGCCGGAAGAATTTTCTCTCCGGGCTTTCCCGGTGGAAGATTTTCGACAATCTTCGCAGGAGCCTCGTCCCGGCGGCGCTGACCCTGTTGCTGCTCCTCGGCTGGACCGTCTTGTCCCCGCCGGGGTTGTGGACCCTGGCGGTGATCGGAACCCTCCTGATCACTCCCTGGATGGCCTCTTTTCTCAATCTTTTTCAGAAGCCGGGCGATGTGCGGCTCCTCCGGCATCTTGCCGCCGCGGTGCGGGCCGCAGGCCGGCACTCCGCCCAGGCTGCTTTTACGCTCGCCTGCCTCCCCTACGAGGCTTTCTTCAGCATGGATGCGATTGCACGCACGGCCGGGCGGGTGTGGGTCACCCACAGACGGCTTCTGGAATGGAATCCGCCGGAAAACTCCAATCGCCGAAGCCGCACGGATCTTGCCGCCTCCTTCCGGACGATGTGGTTTGGCCCCGTCCTGGCCGCTGCCACGGCGACTTATTTGACGCTTTCGAGGCCGGCTGCGCTCGCCGCGGCCGGGCCCATCCTGGTCCTCTGGTTTGCCTCGCCCGCGATCGCCTGGTGGATCAGCCGGCCGCTGGCTCGCCGCAGAGCGAGGCTTACAGCCGGGCAGACCCTCTTTCTCAAGAAGCTTTCCCGAAAGACCTGGGCGTTTTTCGAGACCTTCGTCGGCCCGGAAGATCATTGGCTGCCGCCGGATAACTTTCAGGAGCATCCCGCCTCCGGGGTCGCGCACCGCACATCTCCCACCAACATGGGACTTGCACTCCTTGCAAATCTTTCTGCCTACGACTTCGGCTACATTTCGGCCGGGCGACTCATCAAGCGCACGGTGAATGCGTTCCGGACGATGCAAAAACTGGAGCGTCACCAGGGACACTTCTACAACTGGTATGACACCCAGTCTCTGAAACCGCTGCAGCCGACCTATATTTCCACGGTAGACAGCGGGAACCTCGCGGGCCACCTGCTGACCCTGCGGCCGGGTCTGCTCGCCCTTCCCGATCGCAGGATCCTGGAAGCGCGATGGTGGGATGCACTCGGCGACACCCTGCGGATTCTTATGGAGGCTGCGGGAGAATCCGCTCCGGGCCTGCTCGGTCAACTTCAGAAGGAGTCGGCGATGTCCGGTTCCCGGCCGGAGACGCTCGCAGGGGCGCGGCTGTGCCTCGGCCGGATGGCAAGATCCGCCGCAGAGATCGTCGACATCCTCGATTCGGACCCCGCAAGCCCGGCGGCCGGGTGGGCCCGCGCCTTCGCCCGGCAATGCGGGGACGTCCTCGATGAGCTGGCCTTCCTCACACCCTGGACCGTGCTGCCGAGCTCTCCGGATGGAATGTACGACCTTGGCGGCCTCGATGAAATCCCCACCCTGCGCGAACTGGCCGGATTCGAGGAAAAATGGCTACCGGTTATCGAGGACCGCCTCGGCTCGGAGACAAAACCCGAAGAAAAAGATCGCTTGGGCGAGCTTCGCCGGCTCATCAGAAAGGCAAGCCGCCGCGCAAAAGGCAGGATTGCGGCCATCCAATACCTGGCGCGCCGATCCGGTGAACTGGCCGATATGGAGTATGACTTCCTGTTTGACAGGGCGCGTCATCTGCTGGCAATCGGCTACAACGTTTCCGAGAGACGCCGGGACTCGAGTTACTATGATCTTCTGGCTTCGGAAGCGAGGTTGTCCACCTTCGTAGCGATTGCCCAGGGAAAGCTGCCGCAGGAGAGCTGGTTTGCCATGGGGCGCCTGCTCACCACCGCCGGCGGAAAACCGATCCTGCTTTCTTGGAGCGGTTCGATGTTTGAGTACCTCATGCCGCTTCTGGTGATGCCGACCTACGAAGACACCCTGCTCGACCGGACCTACCTCGCCGTGGTGGAGAGGCAGATCGAGTTTGGAAGGAGCCGCGGGCTGCCGTGGGGTATTTCGGAATCCGGCTATAATACCACCGATGCGCATCTCAGCTACCAGTACCGCGCCTTCGGTGTACCCGGCCTGGGGCTCAAACGCGGGCTCTCCGAGGATTCGGTCGTGGCACCCTATGCCTCCGCCCTCGCTTTGATGGTGGCGCCCGAGGAGGCATGCCTGAATCTGCAGCGACTCGCAGCGGACGGGCTGGATGGGAACTACGGGCTCTATGAAGCCATCGACTACACCCCGTCGCGACTGCCGCGCGGGCAGTCGAGTGCTGTAGTCCTGTCCTACATGGCACACCACCAGGGCATGAGCTTTCTCGCCCTGGCCTATCTGCTCCTGGATCGGCCGATGCAGAAGCGATTCGAGTCGGACCCGTTGTTCCAGGCGACGACACTGTTGCTGCAGGAGCGGATTCCCAAGGCCTCGGCCGCGTATCGGCATACCGCCGAGCTTTCCGGCTCACGGACGGCATCCGCAGCACCGGAAACGCCGGTGCGCGTCTTCCGCAGTCCCGACACTCCCGCACCGGAAGTGCAGCTCCTGTCAAACGGAAGGTACCACGTGATGGTCACCAATGCGGGAGGCGGCTACAGCCGCTGGAAGGACATGGCCGTCACACGGTGGCGGGAAGACACGACCTGCGACAACTGGGGCACCTTCTGTTACCTCCGGGATGTGGCCAGCGGGGAGTTCTGGTCCGCCGCCTATCAGCCGGCGCTCAAGCGTGCAGACCCTTACGAAGCGATTTTCTCGGAAGCGAGGGCGGAATTCCGCTGCCGCCACAGCGAATTCGATACGCATACGGAGATCGCCGTTTCGCCCGAGGACGATATCGAACTGCGCAGGATCCGCATCACCAACCGCTCCCGCACGCGCCGGGCGATCGAGGTCACAAGCTATGCGGAAGTGGTTCTTGCCTCTCCGGCTTCGGACGCCCTGCACCCGGCGTTCGGTAACCTCTTTGTTCAAACCGAAATCCTCCGCCCGCAGCATGCGATTCTCTGCACTCGCCGGCCCCGCTCTCCACACGAGCATGCACCCTGGATGTTTCACCTGATGGCCGTGCATGGAGCCGAAATCGGAGAAGTTTCCTATGAGACCGACCGCAGCCGGTTCATCGGCCGCGGCAACACCGTGGCCGCCCCGCAGGCGATGAACGGGGCATCGGATCCCTCAGGGATGCTTTCGGGCAGCGAGGGCTCCGTGCTCGATCCGATTGTCGCCATCCGGTACCGGATCACGCTGGACCCGGAGGAATCGGCGACGATCAATATGGTATCGGGGATCGGGGAGAGCCGCGATGCGTGTTTGGGCCTGGTCGGGAAGTACCGGGATCGCCGCCTTGCCGACCGCGTCTTCGATCTGGCGTGGACCCACAGCCAGGTGGTCCTGCGGCAGATCAATGCCACAGAGGCAGACGCGCAGCTCTACGGGCGCCTCGCCGGCGCGGTTCTTTACGCCAATTCCTCGCTGCGCGCCGATCCG
>QZKK01000158.1 GCA_003599475.1 Desulfobacteraceae bacterium | reverse complement strand
TTCCGATCTATGTTGACCGGGCACGGATCCGAAACCGCCGCCCGCCAGGGAATGGCACTGGGAGCCTTCGATTACCTGACAAAACCTTGCGAACTGGAGGAGTTGCTGAAGAAAATAAAGGCGGCTTATCAAAAAAGGGGTGAATCATAAGGAGACGATATGTTCGAGAAAACCAAAGAAATCCAGGTTGAAACCGCCGGAATCGCGCCGATCTTTTCCCGTTTCTCCGGCTTTCACAAGACCAAGGGATTCCAACTGGGCCTGGCTTTTTTGCTCGCATTGACAGTGGTGATGCTGCCTCGACCGGAAGGGAGCCGGTTCCGAGTCGTCGGGGATGAGAACCGGGAGTTCTTCTCTAGGATCAACCGGGATTACGAGATCGTTCCAATGCAGGGCAAAACGATCGGCTATGAGGTGACGGTAAAAGAAAAAAATGGGGTTTCCCCAGGGCTGCGGCTGCTTCAGCAGGCGGAGGCACTCGGCACAGACAATGTCCGGATTGAATACATCGACGGTCTTTCGCCCACTGCCATGCGATTTCTGGCGGTTTTGGCCGCGTTGATTTTTCTATTTATCCTCGAACCGATACCGCTTGAAATCACGGCCATCTGCATCGGTGTCTTCCTCGTGCTCACCGGCATCACCGATGTCAAGACCGCATGGGCGGCTTACATGCACCCGGTGGTGGTCTTTGTCATGTGCTGCCTGATTTTTGCCATCTCGCTGGACAAGGTCGGCCTGACGACGCGTCTGGGCCATTTTATCACTAAAAAGGCCGGAACCAGCGTGGTCCGGTTCACCTTCATCCTGTCGATCGGCCTCGGCATCTGTTCGGCCTTCATGCACGATGCCGCAGCCTGTGCCATCGGGATCGTGACCATGCTTCCCATGATGCGCGCCGCAGGCATCGAGCCCAACTCCAATACGGCCCGGTTCATGATGCTTTCTCTTCCCTTCGCCACCTCCTGCGGGGGGATGGGCTCCTTGGTGGGCGGGGGGCGCTGCATGGTTTCGGCTGCATTTTTAAAAGAATTTACCGGAATGGAACTTTCCTTTCTGGACTGGATGCTGTACGCTTTTCCGGCCGCTCTTTTGACCGTCCCGGCCGCCGTTTTTGTCATTTATCTTCTTTACCGGCCGGATCCCCGCTACCGATTGCCGGAATACGATGAGAAAATAAGCCCCTGGAGCGCCGGTGAAAAGAAAACCATGATCATCATCGGAATTTCGCTTCTGCTGTGGCTGACCAAGGAGATCCACGGATATCATTACTCGATCACCGGAATGCTGGGGGTTGCCGCGCTGGTGGTGTTCGGAATATTGAAATGGGAGGACATTCATAACAATCTGGAGTGGGGGACAGCCCTTTTCATCTTCGGCGGCGGTCTTTCCCTGGGGCTTGCCATGGAGTTTTCGGGTGCGGGGAACTATTTCGCCAGCCTCTTTTTCCCGATGGTAAAAGGCGGCGGATGGTTGCTGCTTTTTATTGGCGTCGGCGTCTTCGGTGCGCTGGTCACAAATGCCATGGCCAATGTCGCGGCGGCAGCTCTGATCATGCCGATCGTCATCCCCATCGCCCGGCTGGAAGGGGTAGATCCCAGAGTGATCGCGCTCTGCCTCGGGATGGCGACCTCTTTTGCCATGCTGCTGGTGATCGGATGTCCCCCGAATGCCATCGCATACAGCTATCGCTACTTCAAATCGTCCGACCTGACCAAAGCCGGTGCCGTGGCCACTCCGGTTCTTTTGGGGATTCTGGTTCTTGTGGCCGGAGTCTGGTGGAAAATTCTGGGGCTGGTGTAGGAGAATGTGAAGAGAATGCCCAATGTAAAATGCCCAATGTTCAATGTTCAAGACCTTCGCATCCTTCTGGTAGATGACGAGGCGGACTTTCGCGCAGCCATTTCCAGGCGGCTTTCCAGGCGTGGAATCCGTCCGGAAGAGGCCGGCGGCGGTGAGGCCTGTCTGGAGAAGCTTGCCTCAATCCCGATGGATGTGGTGATTCTGGATGTCAAGATGCCGGGCATGGACGGGATCGAGGTATTGAAGCGAATCAAGGAGAAGCACCCTGAAACGGAAGTGATCCTTTTAACCGGACAGGCGAGCGCCAGGGACGGCGTGGATGGGATCAAGGCCGGAGCGTTTGATTACCTGACCAAACCGATCGAATTCGAGCATCTGATTGGGAAAATCGAACAGGCATATGAAAGGATCCTGAACGAACGGGCAAGGAAGGAAACCGAGGACTTCAAATCGAAGATGGCGCAGCAGATGATCGTCTGCGAACGCTTGGCCTCGCTTGGAACGCTCGCCGCCGGTGTGGCCCATGAGATCAACAACCCCTTGGCCATCATCGGTGAATCCGCCGGTTGGATGAGCCAACTCCTGCGCAGAGAAGAGCTTTCCGAATTTCCCCGAAAAGCGGACTTCAGCAAGGCGCTCGGGAAAATCGAATCGGCCATCGAGCGCGCCCGGCGCATCACGCATCAACTCCTCGGTTTCGTCAAATCGAACGAACCCGCTGCTTTCTCGGTCGACCTTGCCGAGCTGGCCGGAGAAGCTCGGGAGCTCATGGCCAGGGAGGCGAAAAACAAGCAGGTTGAAATCGTCCTCCAGGCGGCTCGAGGATGCGGAGACATCTGGAGCGATCCTTATTCCCTGCGCCAGGTATTGATCAATCTGCTGTCAAATGCGCTTCATGCGACGGCTCCCGGGGGTCAAATTGTAATCGCCATCGAAGATGAAGGAAATTGCGTGCGCGTGGGAGTAGAAGATACCGGCAGCGGCATCCCCAAAGAAAATCTGGACAAGATATTTGAACCTTTTTTCAGCACGAAAAAACCCGGAGAGGGAACCGGATTGGGCCTTTTCGTCGCCAGGGGGATCATCGAGAAGCTCGGGGGAACGATAACCGTCAAGAGCACTCTGGGAAAGGGGGCAACATTTTCGATCCGCCTGCCGAAGTGTGCCGGGCCGAAGGAACCGTTGACATGAAGCAGCGGCTTGCCAATGAGGCGGCTTGCCAATGAGATAGACAGTACTCTTATAACCACGAAACACACGAAATACACGAAAGAATGAGCAAGGAAACCGCAACCGTGATTTCAAAAGCATCTATCCGGCATAGCCGATCGACTTTGACCTGGCCCAAGAGGCCATGGATTCAACAAGGCATTAGAACTTTGGACAATTTCGTGTGTTTCGTGGTTTCATTTTGGTCCGTGAATTGATAAACAGGAGAACAACACATGGTCAAAATACCTTCCAGGATTCTGATCGTCGATGACGAGAAAGACTTTGCCGAAATGCTCGCTCTCCGATTGGAGGAAATCGGCCAGAGGGTTTCTATCGCAAATGGAGGCAGAATGTGCCTTGAGATCCTCGATGACGAGCGCATCGACGTGGTGATTCTGGATATCCTGATGCCGGGGATGGACGGGATCGATACGCTTCGGGAAGTCAAGAAACGGTTTCCGCTGGTCAAAGTCATCATGCTGACCGGACACGGGACTGTGGATACTGCCGTTCGCGGGATGAAACTCGGCGCCTTCGACTATCTGTTGAAGCCGGCCGACTTCAGGGACCTTGTCCAGAAGCTCGAAGCGGCACGAAAAAGGAAAGAAGAGCAGGAAGAGCGCATTCGAAAAGCGGAAGCACGGTCTTTGATGCGGAGAAGCGGGGATATTTAGCAGGTACGATGAACAGCATCGATTTTCCAAGGATCAAAAAAAATGTCCTGATCGCATGCGGTTTCTTCGCTGCGGCATTTACAGCGGCAGGAGCCTCCCTCTGGTTCTGGTCTGCCGACCGGATGAGGGAGGAAGTGGCCGGGCAGTTCAATGCCGAACAGGCTGTGATCGCCGAAAACGTTTCCCATTTAATCGAGAGGGAGCTCAACACGCTCAAGAAAGAGCTCAGCCTATTGAGCAAGAATATTTCCTTACAGCCGCTCGATCCGGAGTCTGCAGGAGAGCTTGTTCAAAATGCTTTTTCTCGCCTGTTGGAAAGCGGAGTCCGGAGGATCATCGTTACCGACCTGTCCAGCCGAAAGTCGTATGCCTGTCGGCCGCATCACGGGATGACGTTTATAGAGGAAAACATCGACACGACAGAATTCCCGGAAGCGGCATCGGACAGGGAGCAGAGCGTCCGGATTTCGGAACCGCAGGTCAAGCCAGGGGAAATTACGGTAACTCTCAGTACCGGCGAATCCGGAAATCCATCGCTCGGCCTTTCCTTCGAGGTCAACGTTTCCTGGTTTTTGACCCCTCTATTGAAAAATGTGCGTTCCGGAAAGACCGGCTACGCCTGGATCATCGATCAGAAGGGGATGTTCCTCTTCCATCCGCGGACCGCCTTTGTGGGTAAAAATGCTTTCGAGATCCGCAAGACCACCTATCCCGATATCCCCCTCGGGATCATCGATTTCATTCAAAAAGAAAAGATGCTCAACGGCCGGGCAGGGACCGGATGGTATTATTCCGGTTGGCATCGGGGAATTACCGGAGAGGTCAAGAAGCTGATTGCATACTGTCCGGTTCCGGTATCTGAAAACCCGATGCAAAAGTGGTCGGTTGCGGTGGTCGCTCCCACATCCGAAATCGAATCGGCTCTGAGGAAGGGAAATTTCAGGCAATCGATCTATTTTGCCTTCATTGTATCGGTGATCCTGGTGGGAGCGACCGCATATGTATTTCTTGAAATCCGATGGTCGAGGATTCTCGAAATACGAGTCGACGAAAGAACGGAAGCGTTGAAAAAGTCGGAAGAAAAATATCGATCCCTTGTCGAAAGTGCGGAAGATTTCATTTTTACCGTGGATGCCGGAGGAATCCTTCAGTCCTTGAACAGTTTTACCGCCAACTTTTTCGGGGGGCAGACGCAGCATTTTGTCGGAAAAAATCTCTCTTGCCTGTTCCCCCATGATGTTGCGGCCCAGCAGTTGAGCCGGGTGAAGCTGGTCTATAAATACGGAAAGAGCGTTCGCGACGAGTTTTCCTGGAACATGGGCGATTACAGAATCTGGATCAGCGCAAACTTCATGCCGCTCAAAGACGATGAGAACCGGGTAAACGCCGTTTTGTGCATCGCAAGGGACATCACCGAGAACAAGAATCTGGAAAAACAGTTGATCAATACGGAAAAACTCGCTTCCATGGGGACTTTGGCTGCAGGGGTTGCCCATGAAATCAACAACCCCCTCGGTGTGATCCTTGGATTCTGCGATCTTCTGGTCCGAAAAACCGAAAGAGACACTCAAGCCTACGAGGATCTGAAAACAATCGAAAGACAGGGGCTGCTGTGCAAACAGGTGGTTGAAAATCTGCTCAGTTTCGCGCGACTCAGCGAAGATGTCTCCGAGTACTGCGATCTCAACCAGTGTCTGGAGGAGATCATCAAGGTCGTCAAACACACGCTGGGGATGAACAACATCGAGCTCGTTTTGGATCTCGCCGGGCAGATCCCGATGGTTGCAGGCGATTCCCGGCAGCTTCAGCAGGTTTTTCTCAATCTGATCAACAATTCGGTTGCCGCCATGCCCTCCGGAGGCATATTGAAACTGAAAAGCTTTTTCGAGAGGAGCACGCGAAGGGCAGTGGCTGTCTTTGCAGACAATGGCATCGGCATCCGCCCGGAAGACTTGGATCATATTTATGAACCGTTCTTTACCACGAAACCGGAAGGGACCGGAACCGGATTGGGGCTCTTCGTATCCTATGGAATCATCAGCAAATTCGGCGGCACCATCGAGTGTGTCAGTCATACCGAAGAAAGCAGGGACAAGCCGAAGGGAACGATATTTACAATCAAGCTGTCGACCAAATCATGAGAGATTTCAGGTTTCGGGTTTCAGGTGTCAGCTTGGCGGCGGGGGACCTGAAACCCGAACACTGAACACTGAAACCTCTTGTAAGGAGCGATCATGGGCGGAAGAATTCTCATCGTGGACGATGAAAAAGATATGTTGACCTTGTTGAAACGGATGATCACCGAAGATACCGATCATACCGTGGTGACGGAGACCAATCCCGTCAAGGCCCTGGAGCTGTTCAGGGAATCCCCTTTCGATCTGGTGATCACGGATTTGAAAATGCCCAAGTTGGGTGGAATCGATCTGCTGGAAAAAATCAAGGAGATCGACCGGGATGCGGCGGTTGTGGTCATTACCGCCTACGGAAGCATCGATACGGCAGTCGAAGCCACCCGAAAGGGGGCTTACGACTACATCACCAAACCGTTCCGCCGGGAGCGGATCCTCATCACGATTGAAAAGGTCATGAAGTGGCGGGAAGTTGTCCGGGAGAACCAGTCGCTGCGGGAAGCCCTGGCCGAGCGGGATGACTTTTCGGAGCTTATCGGTCAGACCCAGGTGATGAAGGAGATCTTTCTGCGAGTCCGGCAGGTCGCACCCACAACCGCAACGGTGCTCATTACCGGACCGAGCGGGAGCGGAAAAGAGCTGCTTGCAAGGGCGGTTCATCGCTACAGCTTAAGAAGCGCGCGCAAATTCATCGTGGTCAACTGCACGGCCATCCCCGACCAGGTCATCGAAAGCGAGCTTTTCGGCCATGTCAAAGGAGCCTTTACCGGTGCCTGGCAGGACAAAAAAGGTCTGGTGGAAGCGGCCCATGAGGGGACGCTTTTCCTGGACGAAATCGGAGATCTGAATCCGCAGCTCCAGACCAAGCTGCTCCGCCTTCTGCAGGAAGGCGAATACAAGCCGGTCGGCGGTATCGCCACAAAGAACGCCGATATTCGATTCATCGCCGCAACCAATCACAATTTAAAGGATGCCATCCGGGAAAAAAGATTCAGAGAGGACCTTTACTACAGGCTCAACGTCATTCATTTCTATCTTCCCCCCCTGAAGGAAAAGAAGAAGGACATTCCGCTTCTCAGCTACCATTTTCTAAGAAAGTATGCACTCCGCAACAAGAAAGAGATCCGGGAGATTTCACAGGAAGCCCTCCAGGCGCTGATGGCTCACGATTTCCCCGGAAACGTCCGCGAGCTCGAAAACATCATCGAGCGCGCCGTCATTTACTGCGGGAGCGATACGCTCGGGGTGAAGGACCTCCTGCTTGAAGACGATACCGACGGATCCTTTCCGGATCCTCCTCCGGATGAGGGGAATTTTTCCTTCAAAGATGCAAAGGATCGAATGATTCAGAAGTTTCACCGGCAGTACATTGAAAATCTGTTGAGCGAAAGCGGGGGAAACATCAGCAAAGCGGCCCAGATCGCCGGCATCCAGCGTCAATACCTCCACCGGCTCATCAAAGAGGCAAATATCCAGGCGGATGATTTTAAGGTTTAAGCGTTCAGCGTTCCCCGTTGTTTCGCTCCCATGCTCTTGCGTTAGGACGTGTTCCGGAACGCGCCTTTGCCCTGTTTCATAGGGGGCACGCAATCGATCACTCACCTTGATTTCTGTGAGCTGAATTGTTTATGTTTCCGCGCTCATTCGTGAGAACCCAAACAACATAGAACGTTGAACGCTGAACGCTCATTCCGGCAGCTCCACCCGGTGAAATGCTTCAGCCAGCTCGAATTTTTCGCCGTCCGCCATATCGGTGCAGCGCTTTCGGATCCGATCTTCGATATCGGAATCCGGAAATTCCCGGATCTGGCTTTGGTGGCATCGGAGAGCCGCGATTTTAAGGTGGAACGTGTCCGTGATGTCCGAGCAATAATTGATGTCTTCGGTCCCCCAGAACCAGACCTCTCGCACCTTATGGGGTTCAAAACCCTCGGAGAGCAGATCCGGGTAGGCCAGGTGGTCTCTGGCGAACGGGAAAACCGCATCGAGCACCACCTGACCGAGCACGCGATGGTCCCGATGCCAGACGTATCTGCGGTAAGGGTCTGAAGTAACGACGGTTTCCGGCCGGTACCGCCTCAGCAGCCGGACGATCTGCTTTCGGAATTCCGGCGTATCTTCAAGGGTCTGGTCAGGATGCCGCAGGAAGATGACCTCCTGCACAGCCAGAAGTTCGGCAGCGGTAGTCTGCTCTTTTTCCCTGATCCTTGCCAGCGCCTCGGGCGCCAGGCTTCGATCGCTGGTCCCCTTATCCCCGCTTGTACATACGACATAGACCACCTGTTTGTTCGCCCTCGTCCACTTGGCCACCGTACCGGCGGCTCCGAACTCGGAATCGTCCGGATGCGCGGAAATCACCATGACGTCAGTTTGATCGGACACAAGGCTCCTCCTTTTAAATAGTTGAGTGGTCAAATGGTTGATCTGGTTGGCCGGGATCTTTCCCACTCAACGAATCAACCGGTCAACCTCTCAACCAACCGAGTGGTCAATCGGTTGAGTGGTCAAATGGTTGACCTGGTTGGCCGGGCTGTCTTTCCCACTCAACGACGCAACCGGTCAACCTCTCAACCAAATCTCAAAGCAGCCGACGGTACTCCTCGACTATCGCCGATGCCACAGATGACCATCTGAAACCGAGAACGGCGGAACGGATCACATCGGCGGTCGTTTCGCGGCTTTCAAGGGTCGTAACCAGCGCATCGATTCCGTCTGCCAGAGACTTCGGCGAGCCGTTATCGACGAGCCACCCGATCCTGTTTTCCTTCAGCATATCCGCCAGGAACCCGACCCGCGTCGAGATTACCGGCGTGCCGCAGGCAAGCGATTCGAGTCCTACCAATCCGAAGCTTTCATAGTGGGACGGGACGATCAGAGCGTCCGCTGCGCAATAGTAGGGAGGCAGATCCTTCTGATCGATCCTTCCGGCGAAGCTTACAGCCTCCTTTACCCCCATGGCCCGTGAACGCTCTTTCAGCCGTTGAAACTCCGGTGAGTTGAGGCCGTCTCCGCCGACAAGAATCAGCCGAAGCCTTTTTCGATGCTTCAGATCGATCATCGCCGAAAGGAGCCCCTCGATTCCCTTGAGCGGGTCGAATCGGCCAACATAGAGGAGAATCGTCGCATCCGGATCCAAACCGAGCCGCCGGCGTGCCGAGGCCTTTTCCATGGGCTGAAAAAGATCCAGGTTGACTCCGCAGGGGACCACTCCGATCCGCTCGCCGGAAATCCCGTAATGGATCATCAGGTTCCTCTTCTCCCTCTGGGTAGGGACAAACACGCGATGGCATGCGTTTGCAAGCTTTCTTTCGGTTGCGATTCTGAGCTCCGATTCCGGCTCACCGACTCCGGTACCGTTTTTTACCGCACCGAGCGTGTGAAACATCAGCACATGGGGTATTTTCCACCGCCGCTGGACCCGGAGGCCGGGAATCCCCGAAAGCCAATAGTGACTGTGAACCAGATCGTAAGCGAGTCCCCTGGATGCGACGAAATCCTCCAGTGCGCGGGAAAACGCGTGCAGAAAGGGATGCAATGCGGGTTTCGGCATGTTCCCGCCATTTCCGGCATTCAGATGAATCAACCGGACATTTTGCGAAAGCGGAAGCTCGGACGGTTCGGGGGCTCCATCGAGCCGTGTGAAAATATCGACCCGGTGGCCGAGGGAGCCCAGCTCTCGAGCGAGCTCACGAATGTAGACGCTCATTCCGCCGGTGTGCTTGGTTCCCAGAGCACCGACAGGGCTGGAATGAACGCTCAGCATCGCTATTTTCAAATCCGCTTCCTCTTCACCGTTCACCGTTCAGGGTTCAGCGTTCACCGTTCAAGGTTCAGCGTTCAGGAATAGTCTACAGCCAAACCGTCTATTACCACTTTCCGGTCTTTCTCCCTACATCCCTTCCTCCCTGCTCTTTCGGCTTTGCAGGCGCCATCGGGCGCCTCGTCCGGTGTCTTCGATGAGGATGCCGGCTCTCTGAAGGCTGTCCCGGATGGCGTCGGCGGTTTCCCACATCTTCTTTTCCCTGAAAAATTCACGCAGCGCGAGCAACTCTTCGACAAGAGACTCGATGCATTCCACTCGATCGGCGGGGCACGCGTCCAGCTCCGCTCCGATTAAAACGATCGATTCCCGCAGGACTTCTCTGGCTTCGGAGATGGTTTCCTCGCTTTCGAGATCCTGCCGGGCCTGCCATAGGATTCGATCCAGCTCCAGAAGGGCACTGGCAGCATCTTTGGAATCGTGTCGTTTAAGCCCGCTGTGAAAAGTTTTTTCCAGGTCGTGCACCCTGTCCCAAAAGGGCACCGTTGCCGGCGGGATCTCCGGTTCCGAATGGGCTGATTCCGCCGGTTGAGACACTCGGTCGCCGAAAGAATCCGATCCACGAAGGAGGCAGAGATCGAAGCGCTCTCCCTTTTGGAAGATCCACTCGCGATCTCCCCGAATCAGCACAGTCCGGCCGATTCCCCGCACCTCGGCTTCCCCCTTCTCGAGGTCCATCACACAGGCGGTGTGTTCATCCAGCCCGAAAACGGGAAGTCCTTCCGGCAGAAGGGAAAGGAGGGCCTCGAAGCGGGATTCGCCCATGAAACAGCAGCGGGTATCGTGGTTTCCCCCTTCGGCGTTGTTCCAATGCGGAACGACCACCAGATCGAAACCGAAGCTGCCGAGAATATTCATCCCTTCCACCCAGTGGAGCTCGGCTCCGACCTTATAGATTTCATAAACGGGGAGGCTATAGCGGCCTACCGTCAGGGCCGCCGCACTGGCAGCCGCCAGGCAGCCGCCGTTTTCGATGCGGCGGATCAAGATGTCCGGGACCTGCGTCTGTTTGAGCTGTCGAATCGCATAGGTGGGACTTCCGGGACCGATGAGGATGTAGTCGGCCTTGCGGAGCGTGTGGTATGCCTGCTCGATTTGAAGCGGAGCGGCCTCCGGAACCGACTTGAGGGAGGCGACCTCCAGTGCCTGCCGCACGTGTGTACGGAAATATTCTTTCGCCCGCTGAGAGATCAGGTCGACATTGAGCTGGAAGCCGGCCGGGGTGTCCAGAAAAACGGCCCGGGGGGACTCTCCGTATCGGGCAGTCAGATCCTTGTGCACCTCAACCATGGTGGCCGTCAACTCACCGGAACCCATCAGAACGATCAGACCCTTTCCGGGGGCCATTCTCAAACCTCCTGAAGAGATTTGCGCTTTCGATTTCAAGCATCCGTTTCAAGCGTCCGTTTCAAGCATCGGTCGACGATCGGATATGCCTTCCAGTATACCACGAATCTCGAATATGTCATCGAAATACATCCGCCTGCGGCGGGACGATCCGTACCGGAAATTCAGATGCTTTCCTCTTTCGCTGCCTTGTGAGGATGCAAGGTGAGGGTGGAGCAGGCGGGGTTGAGGGGGGGCTGCAATCGGATCTTATCCCGTTCGGAATTGAAGCTTTCTACCGTCAGCCATGGCCCTTTTTCGGGAACCGGAGTCCGAGTCTTTGGAAAGCGTCTTCCAGCCGAAGCATTCCGACCGGCGTCTGGTTTCGGACGACTGCGATGTATTTCAGGTTGCTTTTGAGCATCAATTCCACCGCATGGGTGATCTTATCCCCCATGACCACCGAAGGATGTAGGGGAATTCCCTCCCGATACGGGAGGAGAATCTCATCGACGGTTTTTTGTCTCATGGCTCTTTTTCGATGAATCGTTCATCCGTCAAGGCAACAAGCCCCCATCTCATTCGATCCTGATCTTCAAACGTCTCGCGATCCGGTCGGACAGCAACCCGGAAAACCGATCATGCAGTGCAGTCCGATTCTTCCGTTGTGAAACGATGCAGTAAGGATTGTGCAATAAGGGTGCCACAGGATCTATCGGCTGCCTGCTGCATGATTTCACGTCTTTAAGAGGATCGAACCGATCAGAATCGAAGGCCATGTCTCCATGACAGATTCAAAGGTGTCACCCGTGAGAGGACATTTCGAACCCTTTTCACCCGAAAAGAGTCTTCCGCAGGAGGCACGAAAAAAGGGGATCGTCCGGATAATTCCGTGATCCTGGGGTATTATGCGGTTTTCCGGCTTTGTTCACCGGACTGGCATGCATTTTGATGAATAGAGGAGCGGAGATGACACCGAAATCGATTGAAAACGTCCCGACCGGGATAAGAACATATCAAAATCGAAGAAGGAGGTAATCGATGGAAAACGTAAAAAGCATGAATGCGGCGCAGGAAGCGGCCGAAAAGAAGGCCGCAAGAGAACGGGCCATGGGGTGGGAAATCGCCAAAAAGGTCGAGATCGAAAAGCCGACCATGGGTCAAAGGGCCAAGGTGAACATCCGGGAGATGAAGAGCATGGCTCTTTATGCAGCCTCCTTTGTGGTTCTCTTTTTCGTGGCCATCTGGCTGGCCGGAAATCCTTTCGAGTTTACCCAGCGGATCCCTTCCGAGTATGTCACGAAGATGGGGTGGGTCGGCACCAGCAACTGGGCTGTCATCTGGTGGGTGGTACTGATCTGCGCCGCCTTCGAGTACATGGATTCGGCGGCCGGGATGGGCTACGGTACGGCCCTGACCCCTCTTCTCCTCATGTCCGGCTTCGATCCCAAGCAGGTGGTCCCCCTGATCATGATCTCGGAGGCCTTTACCGGAATTATTTCCGGCGCCATTCACGGGGAGTTTGAAAACGTGGAGTGGAAATGGAAGCCCATGAACGAAACCACAAAACTGGTGATCATGGTGGCCATCACCGGCATGCTGGCAAGCTCTATCTCGGTCACCGCGGTCTACAAAATCCTCCAGCTCCATAAGTTCTGGGTCAAGCTCTACGTCGCCGTCCTTCTGATCGTCATGGCGGCATGCTCCCTTCTGACCGCAAAGACATGGCTGACCTACCGGCCCAAGCTGATGTGGATCTTCGCCTTCGTGGGCGGGTTCAACAAGGGGGTCGGCGGCGGCGGCTACGGACCGGTCATCACCGTGGGCGGGCTTTTATCCGGGGTCCCGGTAAAGGCCATGGTTGCCGTCACCTCCTACGCCGAGGGGTTCACCAGCCTGGCTGCAGTCGTCACGTGGTTTGTCCTGCTTTCCACCGGCACCGTGGTGGACTACCTGCTGCTGCCTTCCTTTGTGATCGGAACGGTGATCGCGGCGGTGGGTGCCCCGTACACGACACGCGTGGTGTCGGAAAAAGTATGGAAGTGGGTGGTGCCGGTATACGCGAGCGCCCTTGCCGCCTATACCTTCTACAGGATCTGGCCGGACGTCCAGAAACGCCTTCTTTCCTGAAGCTGCGTTTTCAATAAAGTGTGAGGCACAGCCGGCGTTATGGATGATCGGCCGGATCGAAACGGTGGGCCTGGAAACAGGCCCACCGAATTACGAAGGTGTCAGGTGTCAGGTGTCAGCTTGGGGGCGCATCTGAAGGCTGAACACTGAAACCTCTAATTGGAAAGGATCGGGGAAATGAACGAGACGATGAAATCTGCCGAACAATGGACCAACCCGTACGGGGAGCCGTCCCCTCTTCGGCGCTGGTGGGACAGCCGAAGCTATCTGCAGAAGCGCCTGCTGCGCTTCTGCGGTTCCATGCTGGTGATGGTCGTCTGCTTTCCGCTTTACTATATGGGACTTTTCGGGTCCGTGGAGGGCCCGCTCAACCCGAAGAACCTCGGGGATCGCCTTGCCGGTCTAGGCGTAACCCAGGCCCACTCCATGTTGCTTTTCCTCACTTTTTTGATCATCGCTCTCTCCTGGAACTGGATCTACAACCTGGTTTCGCTGATGATCGGGTCGCGGCTTTCCTGCGCCCGGCCGAATGCCGGCGGCGGAAGCTGCGGTGCTGCCGTAAAGCGAATGAGGGGTAAGGGTGAAAAGGCGGGTAAAGGAAGCCAACAGTATCTTTGCGAGCGCGGGCATCTGCGACCGGATGCCCATTTCCATCCGGTCGAAAAGGGAGTTTACAGCCACACGCTCTGGGTGACGGCCTCGGTATTTTGTTTAATTGTCTTCTTTTTGTCTTAAAAAGAATCCATCGGTTGCCCGGCGGCTCCGATCTCGACGGATCCGGAGGGACCGGAGCCTCCTTTCATCCCGCCAGATTCGGAAAATGTTGATTTATAAATATCTTTCTTGGTATTTAGGAATCTGGAATTTATCCCGGCGTGCAGGGGGAAGCGGCCTGCCGGAATCCGGCCGCCGACGATCAGCGCCAAAAGGAGGTCAAGTGAATGACAGCAAAGGTTAAGGACATCATGTTCCCGATCGAAGAATATGAAAAGGTGGATGTCGATGCAGAGCTGTGCAACGCGTTGAGCATCCTCAAGAAAAACCATCAGAAAACCAAGGCATGTGCTCCCGGCCGTTTTCATAAAACTCTTTTTGTGACCGACGCTTCCAAGAAAATCATCGGCAAATTAGCCATGTACGACCTGATCCGGGGCCTTGTGCCGGAGGCCTCGATCGATCCGGATTTTCCGAAAAGGGAGGAGTATGTCCGCTCCTCCAGAATCTGGGAAGTGGAAGAAAAGACGGCAGAATTTGCGCAGCGTCTCGGATGGCTTACGAACAGCTTCTTCGATCTGGTAAAGAAGGTGACCCATAAGAAGATCAGAGACATCATGGCTCCGATTCACCCGATTCTCAAAGAAGAGGATACGATCAACCAGGCCATTTATCTCATGTTCAGCGAAGATGTACGCCAGCCTCTGGTCGTCCGGGGCGAGGAGATCGTCGGGGTCGTCAACCTGATGCAGGTTTTTTCGGAGCTTCTGGAGATCGCGGGCCCGGAGTGCGGTGTACGCTAGGAAAGAGGAAAGCGGATTCGCGGGCGGCAGGGGGAGAAATGATTGCCATACAGGTGAGGAGTTGAAATGGATGTGACGTTGATTATTTCTGCAGTGGTATTTGTCCTGGCCATCGTATTCGTGATCACCGGAGTCATCGACACCGTCGTCGCCGCATTTCTGGGCGTTATCGCGATGATCGCCTTCGGCGTCATGACCGATCTTGAGGCTTTCAAGGTCGTCGACTGGAACGTCATCTTCATCCTGATCGGGATCTGGACCATTGCGCTTTACCTCGGGAAAACGGGAGTCCCCGAGTATATCGCAACCAAGCTCCTGATTCTTTCCAAGGGGAGCGTCCCTCTTTTCATCACGCTGATCGGTGCGGCCTCCGGGTTCATCTCCCTGGTGGTCGATAATGTCGTGGTGGTATTGATGATGTCGCCGATCCTTTTCGCGGTGAGCCGGCAGTTCAAGTTTCCGGCTTACGGCGCCATACTGTTTGTAGGCCTTTGCGCAAACTTCATGGGAACCGGCATGCTTCTGGGCGACCTTCCGCCCCAGCTCCTTCACTCCGTAACGGGTATCGAGTTCGGTGGCTTCCTGTGGCATTCCGGCCGGCCCTCCTCATTTTTTGTTCTTCTGGCGACCTATGTCGTCGTGATCGTTTTATTCTACTTTATCTTCTCCAGAACGATGAGAGGGCAGAAAATGGAGTTCAACGCTGCAGAACAGAATGCGGCGCAGAACATCAAGAGCGGGCTGTTCGTCGGGATTGTCCTTTTTGCCTTTTTCGGAACCATCCTGGCCATGGCCGTCCGACCCCTCTTCGGGGTCCACCTCGGAATGATCACCCTTTCGGGTGCGGCCTGCCTCCTCCTCCTGCTCGAGATCTTCAAAAAGAAACTCGAAGCCCCCTCGCTGGAAGAGATTCTAACGGAAGTGGACTGGCGGGCCATCTGCTTCTATGTCTCTCTCTTTGCCCTTGTCGGCGGGCTGGAGAAAGGGGGCGTCATCGAGCTTGTCGCCCATTGGCTGGTCCCCATCATCCAGACGAGTTATCTGCTGGGAGCGACTCTCCTCTACTGGGTGTCCGGAGCCATCTGTGGAATCGTGGAACACGATGCCTACATCCTCACGCTGCTGTATGTGATCCGGGATCTTTCGACGGCCCAGCCCGACATTAATCCATGGCCGCTGTATTGGGGGCTTCTCTGGGCAGGCACCCTGGGAAGCAATCTGACCATCGCCGGAGCGCCGGCTCTTTTTGTCGCCGTCAGCCTGGGCGAAAAGGAAGACGGCCGGAAAGTGTCCCTGAAAGAGTTTTTCAGCTACACGATCCCCTATGTGGTCATAAGTCTTGTTGTCTGTTACGTGATTACGATTCTTCTGTGGGTCATTCCTTTGATGTGACGGGATGATACGGATGATTCCTTGACAGCCTGCGCTTTGATTTCGAAAACGATAAGGATCTTTGCCGGGGTTGTCCGCCATGAAGGAAAAAATTAGGATTCTTCTTGTAGACGACGAGGCACGATTCGCCCTGAGTACCTCCAAGATCTTGAACCGGCGGGGGTTCGATGCGGAGGCGGTTTTCGATGGATTTCAGGCACTGGAGAAAATCCGATCCGAAGCTCCTTTCGATGTGGTGGTGCTCGATTTGAAGATGCCGGGGATGGACGGCATCACGGCGCTGCAGGAAATCAGGAAACAGGCTCCGGAGACGGAAGTCATCCTGCTTACCGGGCACGGAACGGTCGATACCGGCATCAAGGCCATCCGCAAGGGTGCTTACGACTATCTTTTGAAGCCGTGCGACATCGAAGATCTCATCGAAAAGATCAAGGAGGCGCACGAAAGAGAACGGATCCGGCAGTCGCCGGTCTTATGGCCGCGCAACCGGGTGGGAGGCTGCACCCTTCCTTCATTCAAGAAGCTTCTGTACAGCGATCCGCTTTCCGCCGCACTCGATGCCTTCCACCGCAGGATCTATAAGACCGGAGCGGAAGCGGTCTTCATCCAGGATGAAAACGATCTTTTCGTCGGGCAGGTGACCAAAAGGGATCTGCTCGAGGAGGCCGGAGCGGCCCATCCGGATCGATCGATCACCTGGGCGGAGCTTCTTTCGAATCCGCAGCTCCTTCCGGATCGACCGCTCCGTTCGGTGATGCGGAGCGATCCGCCGCAGACGGCATCCCCCGCAGACAGCCTGACCGATACCGCGCATCGGATGATTTCGGGCAACACCCGGTGCATGCCTGTGACAGCCGAAGGAAAGGTGATCGGAATCGTCCGGTTGAAGGACATCCTGCAGCACATCGAGCGCGAGATCGAATAAGAGCTTCCGGAGGCGTTTCATCATGGCACTTTCATCCATTTCCCCTGGTTCTTCCCAGGCAAAAGATTTTCCGTACTTCCGTCGCATTTGGAAGACCGTTATCACCGCCCTGCTTGCGGTTTCCCTGGTTCCCCTGATCGTCATCGGAGGCGGCATGTACTACTATGCCTCGACCATCCTGGAAGAGCAGGCACTCGAAAGGCTCCGGAATGAGGTCGTAAACCACAAAGAGGTCCTCGATCGTTTTCTCCGGGAACGAACCACGGATCTCAGGCTTCTCGCCGGAAATATTCCTTTGGACGTGCTGACGCAGCCGGGCGCTCTCGAGAAGGTCTTTTCCAGCCTCCAGCAGCAGCTCTCCTGTTTTACGGATCTTGGAATCATCGACGACCAGGGGAGGCACCTGGCCTACGTGGGGCCGTTCGAGCTGATCACAAGAAACTATAAAACCGCAGAATGGTTCCAGGCGATCCGGGACCGGGATTTCCATATCAGCGACGTATTTCTCGGCTTCCGGAATGTGCCGCATTTTGTGATCGCCGTTCGGCAGCCGCTTGCCTCCGGCTTCTGGATTCTTCGGGCAACCGTCGATACCGCCTTCTTCGACAAGGTGGTCACCGGAATCCGTCGAGGGGAAAAGGGGGATGCTTTCCTGGTGAACCGGAAGGGAATTTTTCAGACCACCCCTTACCGGTCCGGCAGGCTCATGGGGAGTTCGGAATTTGACGGAACCGGGTCTTTTCAGGGGGTGTTGGAAAGGGAAAAGGACGGGACCCTGCAGACAATGGTGTGGCTCGATCAGGCTCCCTGGATGTGCGTCGTGCAGATGGATCGCAGCGAGATCTTTAAAGAGCTCCACCGGATGCGAAACATCGCAGCCTTTGTCTTCATGCTGGGGGGGATTCTGATTCTGATGACGGTTTTGTTGACCACCAATTACCTGATCGGCCGGCTGGAGGTGAAGCGAAAAAACATCCGCTACCTGGATCACCAGCTTCAGCATTCGAGCCGAATGGCACATGCGCTGAAGTTTTCTCCGGGGTTTTTCATCAAACTCAAGAACGATCTCGGAAAGATCGATATGCTGTGCCGATCCACCGAGGAATGCATCCGGGAAAAACCCGGGCAGGAGAGTGCGGGTTCGCCGGAACCGCCGAAAGAGATTGCAGAGGCGCTTTGCAGGATACGATCGAAAATCTTCAACGCCCGCAAATCCATCGATAGGTTCCTTAATGCCATCCGCCCCGTGGAACCCATGATTCTGGAGGTGGACGTAAACGAACTGCTGGAGGGGCTGAGCGAGCTTTTCGACCCCGAGCTCCGGTTCAGCCGGATCCGGCTCAAACGGGACTATCAGGAGCCGGCGCCAAGACTGCGAAGCGATCCCGCCCGGCTGAGACAGATTTTTCAAAACCTGATCTTCAACGCCGCAAACGCCGTCCGCAGAGACGGTGAAATCGTTCTCAAATCCCGAGCTGTCGGAGACCGCGTTCAGATCACAATCACCGATACGGGAGCCGGGATCCCGGAGGAGAATCGGAATAAGATCTTCGATCCGCATTTTACGTCGAAGCCCGAGGGGATGGAATTGGGGCTGAGCATCTGCCGCAATATCGTCCGAAAACTGGGAGGGACTCTTGCGGTTATGAGCGGTCCTGAACGGGGAAGCGCCTTTGTCGTGGAGTTGCCGATGCGCTTCACCGGATATAAGGAGTAAAGATCCGGGTCTGTGGGCCATGATTCAAGCCAGATTCGAAATCCGAAATCGCCTAAGGGCTTCTGCGGGTGTGAATGACTCGATACTCGTTTTCGAATTCCTTTTGTTTTGGTAATTTGAATTTGGGTCATTGGGTATTGTTTCGAATTTCGGATTTCGTGCTTCGGATTTGATCACCATGATCAGACGGGAGACCATAAAACAGGCGATCGAGGCCATCGCCCGGCGCAGTCCGGAAGTCGGGTACACTCTGGACGAGATGCTCGCGATGGGAATGATCGATGCACCGCGGCCCGGGCAGGAAACGATGCTTGGGGAGGACTTCTACTTTCTTTTCGACGGATACAAGGCGCGGGTGAGCAAGTTCCTCTATATCAACAAGGGAACGGTACCCATCGAGGAGAGGCTGCTGGTCAAATACGGCGAGCTGCTCAAGAAGCGAGAGCTGCTGGAGCGGGGCGAGGCGGCGGAAAGCATGGAAGCTTCAAAGGCCATCCGCAAAGCCGGCCTCCGCTTCATGGTTCTTCACGAAATCGATTACGCGATTCGCCGCATGGAGGAAAGCGGCGGAATCGATCCGCGCAGATGGATTCCGTTTTTAGAGGAGCTGAAGACACAGCAGGAACCATTGGCGATCCCGGCAGACGCAGACCCCCTCTATTGCGGGACCCTCGAGGGGGGAATCCAGGCTTTTTTTTCAATATTTCCGCTCCATATGGACAGCCTTCTGCAGGTGGCGGACATCAATCTTGAGTTTTTCCACGTGCGGTTCTTCTTAAACCGCCTGATGAAGGACCAGCTCAAAAACTGTTTTGTCTGTGTGACCGGCAATCGGGTCAATCGGGTCAATCAGATCCTTGGGATCATCTACATTCTCTTCAAGCAGCGGATGTTTTCTAGAAATCTCGTCATCGATTTCGTGGCCACCCTGCGCGGAAAGACCGGGGATCCTGCGGCGGCAGAGGCGCCCAGGGGGGTCGGGGCCTTCCTGATGGCCGGAGTCTGGATGGAATGGAAAACCGGGGCTCTTCCTGCGAGGGATATGACCCTCGATTCGGAAGTGGGGGCAAGGGGATTTTATGCATCGATCGGTTTCCAACCGCGAGGATTTGCAGAATTCGTGCTCTCCTCGCCAAAGGGATCTCTGCTCCTTTCGATCCTGAGGATGCACTGCAGCCGGCGGCAGCTCCCACCCAAGGCGGTGCAGGCACTCGCCGGCGCCATTCGAAAACAAGTCAAATCCCTTCGCCGGAATGCCGAAACCGAAAAAGAGAGAGCCGAGCGCCGGAGGGTCATCGAAACGCTGAAGGCATATCTGACTTCTGCTGCGGTCTCGGGCGATGCGGAAGCGATTCTTCAACTGATTTCCAAATACCGCAAGAAGATACCGGAGTCCGATGCATTGATTCGATACGCCCTCGAAAGCGGTTCGTCAGGAACAAAAAATGATGCAATCAAAGCAACACCCGGTGCTCGTTGTTAGAGACAGCCGGTTCGAGGCGCACCTGGAAAAGATGCCTCATCTGGAAAGCTATCGGCGAATTCAGGCCGCCGTCTCCGTTTTGGAAGACCCGACCCTCGATGGGAAATGGACGGCAATTCCCCCCAGGATGGCCTCGGAAAAGGAGCTTGCGATGGTCCATACCCCCGAACACATCGCAAGGATCGCCGCAAGCTCCGGGAGGCCTTACACTTCCTTCGACATGGACACCCAGGCGACGGCACGATCCTATGAGGCGGCCAGGCTTGCAGCCGGGGCGGTCTTTTCCCTCATCGACAGCACCTGGGAAGGGCCTTCCCGCCGGGGGTTCGCCTTTGTCAGGCCTCCCGGCCACCATGCCGAATCCGGCCGCTCCATGGGCTTTTGCCTGTTCAACAACATCGCATTGGGCGCACGGTATCTTCAAACCCGGTATGGGGCCAAACGACTGATGATCGTAGACATCGATGCCCATCATGGAAACGGGACTCAGAGCGCATTCTACGGCACCGATTCGGTTCTGTACGCCTCATTCCATCAGTTTCCGGCATATCCGGGCACCGGAAACATCGGCGAAGTCGGAGTGGGGGAAGGGGCTGGGTACACCGTTAACATTCCGCTGGGGAAAGGGTGCGGGGACAAGGACTTTGCGCAGATCATCCACTTTCTGATCGCCCCTTTGGCCCAAGCCTACAAACCGGAAATGCTGCTTGTATCCTGCGGATTCGACCTCTATTTTCGGGACCGGCTCTGCGGCATGCGGGCAACCGGATCGGGGTATGCGATGATGACTTGTCTGCTCCTTGATATCGCCGATCGGCTCTGCGACGGCCGGATCCTTTTTGTGATGGAAGGCGGATACAGCTTGAAGGGAATAAAGGAGTGCGGTCTTCGGGTGATGCAGGAGCTCTGTGGCATTCCGACCTTGAGCCGGACGCAGCTTGACCCGATCATCGGCTCGGACGGACCGAAGCTGTCCGCCCTTAAAAAGGCCCTGGAGGTCCAGAGGGATTACTGGAAAAATCTGATCCTCACAATACCCACCCTTGTCGCCTCGCAGGTTACACCCGGCCTTTTCTCCAGGAACCGATGCTTCGACTAAAGACCTGATTTTTCAATCCTGCTCTGGGTTTTCCGTTATCTTGGGGTGCGGCCTTCGAGTGGCATGGTTCTTGATAGAACTATCATTCAAATGCCTTCTCACTGAGATTCATAGAAGGCAAGGTCTTCGTTTCGGCTATCTCGCAACCCCGATTGGAGGCTCCGGTGCCCTACCCCCCCAAAGCCCTCCCGAATCCTGGGACCGGACTCCATCACGCGGGATATGCCGAAACGGAGATCCGTTTTCTCAAAGCGAAAAACGGGGCCATCGGACACTTTCATCTTTCATGCACGGCATTATGGATACTGAAGAGGTGGCGACAGGTTCGATTAGGGAAAAAATGGCGTCGGACAGCACCCCCATCGATGGGAAAGAGCTGGAAATCCAGCGTAAGAGAAATTACGGCAGACTTTTCCGCCGCTTCGTCCTGCTGACCGTCGTCTGTTCCATCGCCCCGCTGCTCCTGGTGGGCTGGGGGATCAACATCCATTACACGCGGTTTGCCCGGGGCCGGATGATCGAATCCTTCCAGACCCGGGTGGACTATCACAGCAAGATCATCGAGCTCTTCCTTCGGGAACACAGATCAAAGCTTCAACTCATCGCCCAGACCCACACCCGCGAACAACTTCAGAATCCGTCCTATCTCAACGAAATTTTCGACGCGCTCAACCTGGAATACTGGTCTTTCACCGATCTCGGGCTAATCGATGAAAACGGCCGTCACTTGGCCTACATCGGCCCCTATGACCTGATGGACAAGAATTATTCCCGTGCCTTCTGGTTCGGGGAGGTCATGCAGCGGGATCTGTTCATCAGCGACATGTTCATGGGTTTCCGGCAGATTCCACATTTCATCATCGCGGTCGCAAAGCCCGAAAACGGATCCAAGTGGATCCTCCGGGCGACCATCGACACGGAGGTGTTCCGATCCCTTGTCGAAAATGTCCGTATCGGGAAAACGGGAGAGGTATACCTGATCAATGGGAAGGGGATTTTTCAGACCAGCCCGCGGTTGAGCGGTAAAATCATGGAAAGATCCGATTACCCGGTCGAATCTCCATATGACGGAAGTCATCGAGCTGATGGAACGGGAAGCAAAGACCTGCGGCATAAAATTTTCCACCGATCTGGAAGAAAAACTGCCGCCGGTTCTCTCCGATCCTTCTCAGCTCCAGCAAGTGCTTTTAAACATGATCACCAACGCCATCGACGCTCATGAGCATAAACCTCGAAGCGATCAAGCTGGGCGCCTACGATTATCTGACCAAGCCTTGCGAAATCGAGGAGCTGGTGGCAAAGATCGAAAAGGCATGGGAAAAGAAGGATGTTTCGGAGAGGGGAGAGTTGCGGCTTTCAGGCGCAACGGCTTCGTTACCGGCATAGATTCCCGGGGGTCCTTTTTAGACTACCCCTGCGATCGAAACCGTCCATGAGGACTCCGGGTATGGTTCTAAGTGTCGGCAGGACCCAGCCGGTTTCCCTTCTCGTCGTAGCGGTACCAGCCGATTCCTGTCTTTCTTCCCAAGTGGCCTATTTTTACCTTCCTCTGGAGCAGCATGGGGGGGTGGAACTTTTCGTCCTGCGTCTCTTTGTAGACTGCGCTCATGGCGTTGAAGCCCACATCCAATCCGGCAAGATCCGCCGTTTCAAACGGCCCCATGGGCCTTCCAAAGCCAAGCCGCATCCCCTTGTCCACGTCTTCGACGCTCACGACGCCGGCTTCGACAAGCTTGATGGCCTCTATCGTGGACGGGAAGTTGATTCTGTTGAGTGCGAATCCAGCCACATCGCGATTGACCCGGATTGTCTCCTTTTGAAGGCTCTTCCCCAGCGCTTCCGCCGTCGTTAGGGTCTCTTCCGAAGTCAGGAGTCCCCGGGTGATCTCAAGGATTCGCATCATGGGGACAGGGCTGAAGAAATGGGTTCCGACGACCCTGGATGCCCGCCGGGTGGCCTCTGCAATATCGGTGATGGGTATTGCCGAAGTATTCGTGGCAAAGATCGCCTGAGGCCGGCAGATTTTGTCCAATTCTCCGAAGAGCTCCCTCTTTACCGCCAGGTCCTCAACCACCGCCTCGAAGACGAAATCCGCATGAGAGGCCTTTGAGAGGTCGGTGGCAGGTTCGATCCTGCCCATGATCTCATCGACTGTACCCTGGACCTTGCCCTTGTCCACGAGCTTGCCCGCCGACCATCGGATGTTCTTCAATCCCTTCTCGATGATTTCACGAGTCAAGTCCCTCAAGACGACCCTGTAGCCGGCCTGAGCGCAAACCTGGGCAATGCCCGCGCCCATAAGACCCGCACCTGCGACAAATATCTCTTTTATCTCCATGATCCGATTCCTCCGATATTTCACCGAAAAGGGCTGAATCCAATTTTAACGTTTTGAAATCTTTTATTGGAGGTTTGTCAAGGAGAAAAGTGGGTCGCGGGAATTACGTCGTCCTTTACAGACTGTAAAGAAAATCGACACGGGATCACGTCCGATAAATCGTTGAACGCGGAATGTCCGCAGGATGACCCAACGGATTTATACGGGATTCCATTCGCCTCTGCATTTTTGCCCCGGTATGCACCGGTGGCACAGAGCTTGCTGTGAAAATCAGCCAAGTTGACGGTTCGTTCGGCGGGAAAACTGCTGAAAGCACGGATATGGAAGATCTATGGAAGATATCTCTTATCGGTCGATTCGAAGAACCATACTGAGCTGCATGATCCTTGTGCCGTTTGTTCCCTTCATTGCGAGTCTTGCAATCGGCTATTATTTCTTTACGACCGCCTTGAAGACCCAGGCAATTTCCAACCTGGAGCGGATCGTCAACGATCATCGGCGGATCATCGACGCCTTCCTCATGGAAAGAAAGGCGGATCTCGAATTTGTCGTACACACCTATTCCTTCGAAGCGCTTCAGGAATCGGGTCGAATCGAGAAAGTTTTCGCAGATCTGAAGAAAAAATCCGATGCGTTCGAAGACCTCGGAATTTTCAATTCATCCGGCCTTCACGCGGCTTATCATGGACCTTTTGCGCTGATCGGGAAAGCATATGGCGAAACAGACTGGTTCAAAGAGGTGATGAAGAACGGGTTTTACATCAGCGATATCTTTCTGGGCTTCCGAAACATCCCGCACTTTATCATCGGCGTGGCCGGAGAGTCGGAAGGAAAAAAATGGATTCTCAGGGCCACCATCGATTCCCACATCTTCACCGGGCTGGTCGAAGCGGTTCGCATTGGAAAAACAGGTGAGGCCTATATTCTGGATTCCGAAGGTGCGCTCCAAACCACCCGGCGGTCCACCGGAAAGCTGATGGATCGTCCTCCGGATACGATCAAGCCTGCGATGCTGACAGACCGTATCCAGACGTTTTCCGTGAAAGATCGAATGGGGGATAAAAAAATTCTTTCCGCAACCCGGCTCAAGCAGAAAGAATGGATCCTGGTCGTCGAGCAGGGGGATTCCGAGGTTTTCGAAAAGCTCCGTTCCGCTGCGGTGTTGATCGGCTTTATTTCGCTGGCCGGAGGCATTGCGATACTGGTCATCGCTTTGTTTTTGACGGATCGAATCGTCAGGCGGATGAAGCGGATGGATTCTGAAAAAGAGCAGTTGAACACCCAACTGATCCGAGCCGGCCGGCTTGCCGAGGTGGGGGAAATGGCGGCCGGTTTCGCACACGAGATCAACAATCCCTTGCAGATCATCCGGAGCGAGCATGCTCTGATCGAAATGGTACTGGAGGATATCAAGCAAAAGACGCCCGGTATCCGTACCGACTCGCTGGCCGAGCTCGAAGATTCCGTTGCCCAGATCCAGCTTCAGACCATACGGTGTGCGGAGATCACCAAAGCGATCCTGAAGTTCGGCAGGCAGAGCGAGCCCTCGATCGAAGAGGTAGACCTTTCCGGATACATCCCGGAGATCACCAGGATGGTGGAAAGACGGGCAAGCATCAACGGCATTCGGATAAAGAAGGAGATCCCCACACACGGGTGCCTGGTTCGAGGGGATCCATCGCATCTGCAGCAAGTTTTCCTGAATCTTTTCAACAACGCGATCGATGCCATACTGGAACGGCACGGCCCCAAAGGGGGGGAGCTGTCCATCGAAGCGGAGACCGGCCGGGACGGCTGGATCGAAGTATCCATCAAGGACAACGGATGCGGGATCAGCGAGCAGAATCTGAAGAAAGTGTTTACACCTTTCTTTACGACCAAACCGGTCGGCAAGGGGACCGGTCTGGGCCTTTCGGTATGCTACGGAATCGTGACGAACATGGGTGGAGCCCTGGAAATAAAGAGTCAGGCAGCGGTTGGGACAACGGTAATCGTCCGTCTTCCGGTCAGCGGTATGGAATCCCGTGCCGCCTGATGAAGATTTCAAATTTCAAATTTCAAATCTCAAATTGAAAACGGGGGAGGAACAGGCATGGAACCGATGAAAATGATGCTCGTGGATGATGAGGAGCGCTTTTTATCCACCACCCGGAAGCTGCTCGAAAGAAGAGGATATGATGTCCTCACCGCCGCCGGCGGCGAAGAAGCACTGAAGATGCTCGAAAGACATAATATTCATGTCGTCATCCTGGACGTAAAAATGCCGGGGATGGACGGCATCGAGACCCTGAGGGCCGTCAAGCAGCGGTTCCCACTGGTTGAAGTGATCATGCTGACCGGGCATGCCACGGTTGAATCGGCCATCGAGGGTCTGAAATCGCAGGCAACGGACTATCTGATGAAACCGATCGGGGTGGACGAGCTGATCGAAAAGGCGAGTG
>QZKK01000092.1 GCA_003599475.1 Desulfobacteraceae bacterium | reverse complement strand
GCTTGAACCGAAAAAGCGAGCGCATGCCCCGCTGAGCTTGTCGGAGCGGAGCGGAGATCCCGTTTCCGGGGCGGCGGGGTTAGCGAGCGAATCTAAATAGATAGAATTCCTTACGGAGGAAGATTCCCTGCAGCTTGTCGAAGCGAAGCGGAGATCCCGCTGCCGGGGCTGCAGGGTCTTCAATAACAATGAGGGGAAAACCATGTTTGACATTTACGATCTATTGGATGGGTTGAGACGAGCTCCCAGAGTGTTATCGGCATTCGCCGGAAGTATCCCTGGAGACAGGCTTGACCTGCGAAGGGGGGAAGGCTTCTGGACGATTGCCGAACACGTCGCCCACCTGGCACAGGTGCAGCCTATGTTGCTGGACCGGATTCATCGCTTCATGAATGAAGATCACCCCGAGTTTGTTCCTTATTTCCCATTGAGCGGCGAGGAGCCCCGGACTCCGCTCAGGATAGAGATTACGGACGCCGTGCAGCAGTTTAAAGAGTATCGAAACAAGCAGGTTGCGCTCCTTGAAAACGCAGAAAACGATACCTGGAAAAAGAAGGCGGCGCATCCGGAGTATGAGCAGTACTCAATGTACATCCTGGCCAGGCATATGCTGATGCACGATTACTGGCATATGTACCGGATGGAGGAACTCTGGCTGACCAGAGATGCTTATTTGACAAAGATGTAGAGATTGAAACTATGGAACCCTGCTCGGACTTTTGATGTCCGCGATGCGGTAATCGATGGAATAATCTTTGAACAACCCGATGTACTTCTCCTGAATCCCGGAGTCGGTGATAAAAACACTGACATCGGAGAGGGGCATCACGTTTGTAAGGACGTTTCTTCCGAATTTCGAATGATCCGCCACGACGATCCTTTCTTTGACCAGCTTCACGATCTCGCTGACGGTGGTTGAACCCAGAAATTCATAATTGGTGATTCCTTTTTCTCCCGTGATCCCGCCTGCCCCCAGGATGACCTTGGAGGGATTGAATTCACAGAGCATTTTGGGGACGGTCGGCCCCTCGATGCAGTTGTTGGAATAATCGATGATGCCGCCGAGCACGATTACCTTGATGTTCGGTTTGTGCCTCAGTTCGTCAACGATGTCGATTCCATTCGTAATCAGGGTGATGTTCTTGTTCGGATCGATCTGGCGCGCCACATGAATCGTCGTGGTCCCATACAGCAATACGAGGACATCCCCGTCCTTGATGAATTCCTGAGCGGCGATGCCGATGGCTTCCTTTTCCCGGTAAAACAGCTTCATCCGGTGCTTATATAAGAAGTTTCCTTTCAACTCGGGCTTTTCGACATAGAAAACACCCCCCCTGAATTTCTTGAGATTCCCTTTGTCCAGCAGATAATTGATATCCCTTCTGAGGGTGGCGATAGAACTGCCGGTCAACTGAAGCAGTTCGTCGGTTGTAACCCGCTTCGAGCGGCGGCTCGCATCCAGAATGATTTCACGTCTTTCAAATGGAAACATGGCATGCCTTCCGGAAATGTCGGTGATTAACCTCCCCCGGCATTATCCTGGCGGTTTTTATCCAATCGTTCGGGAATAATCAACAGTTAATTTACCACAGGATGATTTTTAATGAATTTTTATGAATTTTTTTGATCGATTTCTTTTACCCTGCGGACAACGGTCTCCGGAGAAGCAGCCGGACCCCTGCTCGGGCTCCGGCCCGGTGCAAGCCCCTGTTTTCAGTAACATGAATCAATCCGGGAAGATACAAATCCAAGGGGTTTCCGCAACGGAGGTTGAGTCTTTCATCCACTGAATTTTATGTTGACATGCGGCAAAGAGAGGGATAAACAAGGTTCATCTTTGATTTTTAATGAATCTTTTTGTTCTTTTTTGGTTTCATCCCATTCCTTTTTGTAATTTCATGCCGGCAAGCGATTCTTTCAAACCGGTATCTCCCGATCCCGGCAGCGATGATTCCTCAACCGGGAGAGAATACAGCCGGGCCGAAAGGGGGTGATATTGACTCACGGTCACAAAGTCATCGGTCATGGTTGAGGGTTGAGGCAGCAAGCGGATTGCCATAAGAAAGGAGAAAAAAATGAAACGGCTCATCTCATTGCTCGGCTGCATGGTTTTGATGATTGCCGTAGGGGGTGTTTATACTGCGGCTCAGGCAGCGGATGTATTCGGTCTGAAAGACATCCCGGAGATCAAGAATAAAAGCGCCATAAACACCATCGTCGAAACCGGCCAGGTCTGGGATAAGGTCATGCCCTACATCGAAGAGTTCACGAAAAAGACCGGGGTGAAGGTAAATGTGGAAAGGGTGGCCTCTCCGGTGGTCTATTCCAAGGAAAACGTGGAGCTCATGGGAGGAACCGGCTACTACGATGTGGTTTACGTAGAGACGGCCTGGACGACGGAATGGTCTCCCTATCTCCACAAACTGGATGACCTTGCAGGAAAGTATGATCCTGCAGGAGTCGAAGGTCTGAAAAAAGATATCGCACTGCATTCCCCGTCCATCATCCTCTGCGGACAGGCTTACGGCGACCAGATGGTCCTTCCTTTTTACACTTACCATATGTCCATGTTCATCCGCCAGGATGTCTTTGACGACCCGACGGAAAAGGCAAACTTCAAGGCCAAGTACGGCTATGAACTCAAACCGGCGGCAACGGCAAAGGAACTCTCCGATCAGGGCGAATTCTTCACCCGAAAAAAAGGGGAGAATCTGAAAGGCAAGCCCGTCGCTCATGATATTTACGGTCTGGCCATGATGGCAGGCGCCTATCAGATCAACGATGAGATCAGCTGCCGGATGTGGGGCAAAGGCGCCGATTATGCATCGGTTGTCAGGGATTCCAACGGCAAGTTGAAGGAATTCGTGATCACCAAAAAGGATAAAGAGGCCCTGAAAGAAACGCTGGCGGAGTATAAAAAGCAGCTCCAATACAGCTCTCCGGGCTGCCTGACAGCCAACTTTGACTTCGTCGTCGCCCAGCAGGGGGAGGGTCGTGCCATCATTCAGCCCCATCAGTTTTCCAACTGCTTTGCCTGGACCGCGTCCATCCTGAAAGAGAAAGTCCAGGGCGGCAAACTGGGGATTTATCCGACATTCGGAAACCAGCCCTACACAGGAGCATGGTCGGTCGGTGTGGCCAAGGCCGCCAAGAATCCCGAAGCTGCCTACTGGCTGGTCCGCTACCTGGCTTCCTTTGAGTGCCATCAGGCAGTGATGAAGGAAGGCGGCCAGGTGAGCACGCGCATGGATGTCTTGAGCCTGCCGGCGTGGCGAACCCCTGAGAATCAGTATCCGTACGGCCTTCTGGCGGACTACCTCATCGATAGCTGGAAAAACCAGGTCCAATACGTAAACAACTACTGGTACTTCAACACCAAGGCCGGCGGCAAAGTCTACGAAATGCAGATGAATGTCCTCCATAAGCCCATGTCAGGAGAGGTTGCCATCGAACGGGCCGTTGAAGAGGTGGTTACCAAAACGCTGGAATTGACCTCCAAGTTCGACAAGACCGTGCCGATTCGCGAAGAGAAGTAATTGCTGAAATTCAAGGGCACCCCCGAGGGGCAATACCTTTCCGGGGTGCCGATTCAGTCCTCGATGTCTTTCAGAGGAGGAGACGTGAAAACGCATCCGGCAAGTGAAAGGGCCTGCGAGGCCGCAGGCTTCCCTCAATCCGCCACAGCAGCCGGACGACCCTCGATTTGGGAAACGCTCACCAGTGAAAAGAACTTCAAGTGGACCCTGCTGATTCCCCTGGTGCTGCTGCTGCTGATTTTCATGCTCTATCCGTTGTTTTACTGCATCTACTACTCCTTTCACGAGTGGGGAATGCAGGGGGAGGCATTGTTCATCGGGTTGAAAAACTACCGGCAGATGCTCCACGACGGATCGTTTCTGCTGGCGTTGGGGCGTACGCTGGAGGTCCTGATTGTCTGCATTGTCGCCGAACTGGTGATCGGTCTGGGACTTGCGCTGCTCTGGAACAGGGAATTCAAGGGGCAGAACGTCGTTCGGGGGTTTGCGCTTTTACCGCTGCTCGTTGCTCCTTTGGTACTTTCCCTGCTTTGGAACTTCATGCTGGAGTACGATTTCGGGGCCGTCAACCAGATCCTGTCCGGCGCCGGGCTGGGCAAGATCTACTGGTGGTCGCCTCGGTTTGCACTCTTTACCATTTGCATCATCACCATCTGGCAGTGGCTTCCGTTTTCCATCTTTGTCTTGCTGGCCGGTTTGCGGAGCCTGCCCAGGGATGTTTTCGAAGCGGCCAGAGTGGACGGCGCCTCGGGGTGGTATGCCTTTCGCAGGCTGACGTTGCCCATGCTGAGCCCGCTTATCATGATCATCATCGTGCTGAGAACCATGTGGCTGATCCGGCTGTTTGATCCGCTGTACGGCACGACCCGAGGAGGGGTCGGAACGGAATTGCTGGACTGGATCGTCTACCGAACGGCATTTGTCTACTTTGATATCGGTTATGGTTCGTCCATGGCGATATTTTCCCTATTTTTGACCATCGCTCTTTGTGCAGGGATGTTTCGACTTCTGATGAAGTCTCTGGGCGTCATCCGGTAGAGGGTTTCCCGCCGGAGGCGGGATTGCGGGTTTGTTGCGGATTGAAGACCCTGCAGCAAGCTGCAGGGAATCTTCCTCCGTAAGGAATTCTATCTAATTTAGATCCGCTCGCTAACCCCGCCGCAAGCAGCGGGGAATGCGCTCGCTTTTTCGGTTCAGAAACGGGGGAAATGACAGATGATAAAAAAAGCCTTGTTCTGGGGGATCACCCTGATGGTTCTATCCGTTGTGATCGGGCCCCTGTTGTGGATTTATCTGACTGCCTTCAAAGCACCCAACGATATCTTTACAACCGAATTGAAGAAATTGATCGTCTTTTCCCCCACCCTGGACAACTTCCGGCGCTTGTTTGCAGATTACCCCTTCTGGTTCAATCTGGGGAATACGGGGATAGTCAGCGGGATCAGCACGCTCTTTGTCATGCTGGTTTCCGTACCGGCGGCTTACAGTTTTTCCCGATGGAACACCGGCGGCGGGCATTTGCTGTTTGTAACCATTTCCACGCGGATGTTTCCCGGCGTCGTAGCGGCCCTTCCCTTTTTCATCATTTTCCGAACCCTGGGACTGCTCGACACCCACGCGGGGCTGATTCTCCTGTACATTTACTTCAACACGTCGTTTGCCACTTTCCTGTTGTACGGTTTCTTCCGGGAGGTGCCGCCCGAACTCGAGCAGGCCGCAATGGTCGATGGATACGGAAGGATGGAGGTCTTCCGTAAGATCGTATTCCCCCTGATTCTTCCCGGTCTTGCCGTCACCACGGTGTTCTGTCTGATATGGTCCTGGAATGAGTTTTTCTATGCATTTCTGTTCACACGGTTATCTGCACGAACGGTCAACGTGCTGACATCTTCTTTCTGGGGCTCCATCGAGGTCCAGTACGGCCCAATGGCCGCAAGCGCAGGCATTTCCATGCTCCCAACACTGCTGGCGGCCTGGCTGATGCAGCGCTACATCATCCGTGGGCTGACATTCGGAGCCGTGAAGGGATAGGCGGGAGGAAAGCGTGTATAGTGAGAAGTATAGAAGATGAGAAGATTCGTTCAGCAGAGAGCAGGATGCGTAGGGCGGAGAGGAGAGAGGGGAAGGACGGAAGTCAGAAGCCGGACGACGGATGACGGAGAACAGTGAGCAGGATTTGAGCTCTAAACGCTGAACCCTGAACCCTGAACGCTGAACCCTGAACACTAAAGGAGCGACGGATGCTTCCGCGAATGACCATCGGAAACTGGCTCTTCTGGGCGATTATGCTTTGGATCGGATTCAACTTTTTCTGGCTCCGGTTTGTGGAGAGTGTTCTCCCGCAGTGGGTCGGTGCGATCCTCGCAACCATTGCCGCCGCAGCGCTCTTCAAATACGGACCTCGCCCGTTTGAGGAGGAGGAAGAATAGACATGACCGGAGTCAGGCTGGAAAAAGTGAGCAAATTTTACGGAAGCAAACCCGCCGTCAGGGAGGTGAGCCTGAGCTGCCGGGAGGGGGAATTTCTCTCCATCATCGGTCCAACCGGTGCCGGAAAGAGCACGATCCTGAAGATGCTCGCCGGTATCGAAAAGGTCAGCTCGGGAAAGATTTACTTCGACGATCAGGTCGTAAACGATCTTCTCCCCAGGGACAGAAATGTATCCATGGCCTTTGAGACCTACAACCTC
This sequence comes from Desulfobacteraceae bacterium, assembly GCA_003599475.1. The sequence continues at coordinate 19,970 of QZKK01000092.1, read as the reverse complement.
TATCCTCATATGAAGGTCTACGACAATATCGCTTTCCCCTTGCGAGCTCCGAGGTGGGGTCTCAGGTTGACCCGGAGGCAGGAAAGAGAGCGCGTCGGAGAGATTGCGGGTTTTCTCGGAATCGACGAACTCCTGGAAAGACTGCCTCAGCATCTGAGCGGGGGCCAGAAGCAGCGGGTATCCCTTGCCAGGGCTCTGATCCGGCGCCCCCGGGTGTATCTTCTGGATGAGCCCATCGCACACCTGGACGCAAGGCTCAAGTTCTCCACCCAGAGCCTGCTCAAAGAATTCGCCTCGAAATACCGCAGCACGATCATCTATGTCACCCACGACTATCGGGAAGCGCTGGGCCTTTCCGACCGCATCGTCGTATTGCGAAGGGGTGCCATCGAGCAGGAGGGGACCCCTGAAGAAGTCTATCATGCCCCTGCCACGGATTATGTGGGAAGCCTCATCGGCGAGCCTCCCATGAACCTCATCGACGGTGAAGTTACGACCCGCGACGGCAAAGCCTTCTTCAAGGCCGGAGAAAACTTCCTGCTGGAGATCCGGGCGGACAAAATCCGGCCCATGCAGGAAGTCTCACGGCATGAGAACGGCTGCACGTTGAGCCGGCTCGGGATCCGATGCGAGCACATTGCACTGGGCCGGGAGAAATTATCGGGGTGCTCCGTCCGGCTGCCGGTGTATGCCGTCGCCCAGGGAGCCGAAAGCAGCATCGTAACCTTCGATTTGAAAAACTGCTTCCTCCATGTCCGATTCCGGTGCGAAAGAGGTGTTTGCGACTACAGGCTTTCAGAGGATCTGTGGCTTGATTTCGACCAGAACCGGATGTTTTTCTTCCGGAATACCGTAGATGTATCCAGGGTGTAAGGATCTTGAGAAATGAGCCAAATCGTCGTGAACCATGTATGGAAGATCTATCCGCGTGGAAATGTGGTCGGCGTGAAAGACCTCAGCTTCACCTGCCGGGACCGGGAATTTCTGGCGATTCTAGGTCCTTCGGGAGGCGGGAAGAGCTCGACGCTGCGCATGCTGGCCGGCCTGGAAGAGATCAGCCGGGGGGAGATCTCCTTTGACGGAAAACCCGTAAACAACCTGGGGCCGGCGGAAAGAAACATCGCGCTTGCTTTCGAATCCTATGCCCTCTACCAGCGGCTGACCGTATACGAAAATATCGCATTCCCCCTGCGGGCAAGGAAAATGAGCGGCGCCGAAGTGGATCGGAAGGTCACCTGGATCGCCGAACTGCTGGACCTCATCCCGGTGTTGAACAAGTACCCTTCCTCTCTTGCCGGAGGACACCAACAGAGGGTGTCGCTGGCTCGAGCCTTCGTGCGAAAACCGAACGTGACGCTCCTCGACGAACCGATCTCTCATATGGATCAGCGGGTCCGGGCCGCGCTTCGAGCCCGGATTCGAAGGCTCCACGACGAGCTCGGCCTGACGACCGTCTACGTCACCCACGACCAGGCGGAGGCCATCTCCCTTTGCGACCGGCTGGCCATCATCAACCGCGCCGAACTCCAGCAGATCGGGACGGTGGACGAGATATGGAACCGGCCGGCAAACCGGTTCGTCGCCTGCTTCGTAGGGGAGCCTTCGATGAATCTTGTGGGCGGACGGATGGAAAGCCGGGGGGAGGTTTCCATTCCGACGCCCGAAGGAAAGGTGCTGCTGCCGTTTCGCGGAGAAATCGATGAAAAATATGCAGGCGCCGGAATCACGGTCGGTTTTCGCCCCCAGCAAGTCAGGCTGCTGCGGAACAAACCGGACAAAACCCAGGAAAATACCAAAGGAAACGCATCGATCCCGGGCTCGGTGAAAATTACCGAATTCCAGGGTGAAACAACCGTATTGACCGTTGTCCTCGGCGATGTGTCCCGCAGTGAAATCAAATCCGTCGTACCGGCAGACGAAAGATATGCTGCCGGGGATACGGTATGGGTGCATGCGGCTCCGGATGCCATCCACCTGTTTGATGGAGAGGCTCCGGTGCTCCGGCGGTGCGCGTAGCGCAAAGAGGACGCAATGAGCGAAATCAAGGCGAGAATCGACGGCAGGCAGGTTTCCGGTCACCAAGGTATGACGATCCTTGAAGCCGCGCGGTCTGTCGGAATCGAAATTCCCACCCTTTGCTACAGCCCGGACTTGACCCCTTCCGGAAACTGCCGGATGTGTGTGGTGGAAGTGGAGGGTGCACGGATCCTGGCCGGTGCCTGCCACACTCCGATTGCAGACGGGATGGTGATCATGAGCCGCTCCCCGAAGGTGCTGGCGGCCCGGAAGGCGATTGTCGAACTGCTGATGGCGGGGCATACCGGGGAGTGTGTTGCAGACGCGCGTACCGGTACATGCGGGCTGCGAAAACTGGCCGATGAGATGGAAGTCGGAGCCCCCAGATTTCCGATGAGAAAACCGCGCTGGTATCCGATCGAGGAATTCAACGCTTATGTACGCCGCGATATGTCCAGATGCATCCTGTGCCGCAGATGTATCGGGGCATGCACGGAAATCGCGAGGAAGTCTGTCTACGGCGTGGCTTATCGGGGTTTTCTCGCCAAGGTCGTGGCGGGGCAGGATGTCCCGCTGAGTGCGGAAGTTTGCCGGAACTGCGGAATCTGCACCGACTACTGCCCGACGGGCGCCTTGAGCAGGACAGAGGGACCGGGTGAGGGCGCGAGGACGATTCTTCCTCAGAGAAACGCTCCGGAAAGCAGGCGGCGCGCGGTTCTGCTGGGAAGCCTCAAAGAAGCCCAGCGCCGGTTTGGATATGTGCCGCGGGAATTCATGTCCGAAACGGCCCGTTCCCTGGGGATTCCCGTCAGCGAAGTCTACGGCGTTGCCACTTTTTATTCATTCCTCTCCACCCGGCCTCTGGGAAAGTACGTGATCCGGATCTGCAACGGCGTCCCCTGCGCAATGAAGCATGCGGACATAGACCAAATGGTCATCGACTCCGTGGCCGGGGAAATCGGGATCATGCCGGGCCAGACTACGGCAGACGGAAAATTTTCTCTTGAGCTGACAGGCTGTATCGGTGCCTGCGACGCTGCTCCGGCCATGCGGATCAACGATGAAGTCCATGGCCGCCTGCATCCGGACAGAATTGTAGAAATTCTGAGAGCGTACCCATGACGGAGGATGAGCCGGTGCCGGAAAAAAAGATACTTCTTGCCAACTGCGGCGTCACCGATCCCGGGGATATCGATGCCTTTTTGGACCGGGGCGGCTTCAAGGCATTGGACAAAGCCCGAACCCGCATGACCCCCGATGAAGTCGTACAGGAAATCAAGGCTTCGGAACTGAAAGGCCGGGGCGGAGCCGGGTTTTCCTGCGGGGTCAAATGGGAGCTCGCCCGCAGGATGGAGGCAGATGAGAAGTTTCTCATCTGCAATGCAGACGAAGGCGAGGTCGGTGCCTTCAAGGACAGGCATCTTCTCGAACACGATCCGTTCACCCTGATCGAAGGGATCGCAATCGCCGCATACGCAATCGGCGCCGGCCGGGCGTTCATCTATCTGAGGGCGGAATACCATCATCTGCTGGATGGCTTGAAGGATGCCGCGGAGCAGTCCCGGCAGAGGGGGTTTCTCCAGGGGCTGAGGATCGAGATCCACGAAGGCGCAGGGGCTTACGTCTGCGGTGAGGAATCGGCGCTGATGGACTCCATCGAGGGAAGGCGCGGCGAGGCGCGTCTGAGACCTCCGTTTCCTTCTTCAATCGGCCTGTGGGGGAAACCCACTGCTATAAACAATGTGGAAACGCTGATGACCATCCCCCCGATCGTCTCCCGCGGGGCGCGGTGGTTTTCCGCAATGGGAACGGAAAAAAGCAAAGGTACCAAGCTCTTTTCCGTATGCGGCGACGTGGCCAGGCCCGGAGTCTATGAGATGGTCCTTGGAAGCCCCTTAAAAGAGCTCGTCATCGATCTGGCAGGAGCCGAAAGCATCAAGATGGTCCAGGTCGGAGGTGCAACCGGAGGAGTGATTCCCTATTCGATGATCACCACTCCGCTTGCTTACGAAACCGTGCTCGGATCCGGGGCGGTCATCGTATTCGATCAGACGCGGGAGGTTCTCGATTTCGTTTACCGGACCATGGCATTTCTCGCTGGGGAATCTTGCGGAAAATGCGCTCCTTGCAGGGAAGGAACGGAGGCGATGATGGAGATCCTGACCCGGCTTTCCCAGGGAGACGGCAGGCAGGAGGATATTCAGCTTCTCGAAGATCTGTCCGCCGCCATGATGGTCTCCTCCCTTTGCGGGCTGGGGCAGGCGGCCGCGGTCCCGGTGCTGGACACCCTCAAGTATTTCAGAAACGACTATGAGACGCGAATCAGGCAATCGGTGTTTTTGAGAAGCCTGCGATAGTCGTTGCACGTTCCGCGTTGAACGTTCCAGGTTAAATGCTGAACGCTGAACCGTGAACGCTGAACCCTTGAACGTTTTGGAGGTGGCATGAGGTGAAAGAGGAGACCAGAGCAATATTCCGAAATGTCTGCCCGTACTGTTCCGCCGATTTTGAGCGATTTGACGATCTCAAGACCCATGTGGTCGCGGAACACAAGACCCAACCGCTTCCAAAACCGAGCGGGGCAATCGAGCTTACCGTAAACGGCCGGCCCTGTTCGCTCAGGGTGGAGCCTGAATGGACGCTGTATGAGGTTCTCCATGACAAACTCGGGCTGACGGGAGTAAAGATGTTTTGCAACCGCGGCGCCTGCGGATCTTGCACCGTGATCTTGGACGGCCGCCCCATTCTTTCCTGCATGACCCTTGCCATCGAATGCGACGGCAGAAAAATTGAAACCGCCGAGGGGGTGGCAAAGGAGAAGCATCCTCTTGTGGAAAGCTATATCCGGTACCACACGATGCAGTGCGGATACTGCACCCCCGGCTTCATCACCACGGCCAAGGCCCTTCTGGATAGAAACCCGGATCCGACCCTGGAAGAGATCCGCGAGGCTCTGTCCGGCAACCTATGCCGATGCGGAACCTATCCCCAGCACCCCAAGGCGGTGCTTGAAGCCGCACGGGTTCTGAAGTCGGAAGCCGGAAGTCGGAAGTCATAGAGCATAGAGCAGAGGGGGAAATTCGGAAGTCCGAGGCGAGAAGTTGAGAAGTTGAGAAGATTAGTACAGAAATCGAAAATCTAAATTCCATATCGAAAATTCAAGGCGTTGTCATATGGGTGAAAAACCACTGGGGCCTTATCAGACGCTCAAGAAAGAGGGCACATACAGAATCGGTGCGGACAAGGCGACAACCGATTTCAGAGAAATCGGAAAGCGGGGAGTTCGCCGCTACGACGGATTGGAGAAGACAAGCGGAAAAGCGCTTTACACCCGGGATGTGCTCCTGCCGGGCATGTTGTATGCCAGGGTCCTCCACTCCCCCTACCCTCATGCCAGGATTGTCCGGATGGATACGAACAAGGCCGCGGCGCATCCGGGGGTAAGGGCCGTTCTGCGATATGACGACCCGGAGATCAAGGGGAGACAGCTCAACGGAAGCATCGTGGCTCCCTCGCGGATGGCTCCCCGATCTGCCGGCTGGGCGATGCTTCCGGTAAAAACCATTCTCGGCGATGAGGCCATTTTCGAAGGGCAGATGGTTGGGGTTGCGATCTGCGCAGACACGGAGCAGATCGCAGCAGAAGCGCTCAGGCTGGTAAAGATCGAGTGGGAGCATCTCCCCTTCATTCTCGATCCGGAGGAGGCGCTGAAGCCGGAGGCTCCGGTTCTGATACCCGGCGCTTCGAGCAACCAGATCCTTGACGGCCGGGAGCTCACGCAAAAAGGCGACGTGGAGAAAGGTTTTCAGGAGGCAGACAGGATCGTCGAGTTTACCGCCCGCAGGAGCGCTCACTTTTGGGCTGGAGCCGAGCTTCCCTGCGTCATCGCCAGATGGAGCGGAGACAGGCTGGAGATGTGGGTCCACGAACAGCAGCCGTACCTCGGAAAATCGATCCTGGCCGAGCAGCTCCAAATCCCCATGAACAAGATCCACACTTACTCGCTGTATCAGGGGTGTTCCTTCGGCGAGCGGTGCAATCCGTCCAACTGGCATCAAAACGGCATCAACGTCCTTGCGGTGCTTCTGGCCGCAAAGACCGAAAAGCCGGTCAAGCTCCTGCTCAACCGGGCCGAAGCCTTCTACGGGGAATCCGGGGACATGATGGCCAGCCTCTTCAAGGTGGGTGTGAAAAAGGATGGAACCATCACGGCCGTGCAGATGAAAAATGTTTTCGGAAACTACATGTGCACGTCCGGCATCGAGCATTTTGTGGAGAATACCCGGGTCAAAAACCTCAGATGCGAAGGGATCACTGCGAACGTGAACAAGCCTCCGGCCTGGTGGTGCCGCTGCGAGCAGCTTCCGAACGTATTTTGCCAGACCCTGATTTTCGATCATGCGGCCGAAGCCCTTGGCCTTGACCCGACTGAAGTGGCGCTCAAAAACGACGGCTGCGAAGGCCGCGATCCGGCCTATCTTACTCAATACAAGCAGAAGCACGGGTTTCCGGATCGAGACAGCCTCCGGGAGTGCATCGCCGCCGGAAGGAAAGCCATCGGCTGGGAGCAGAAATGGCACCCTCCCGGCCGCAGGATGCTTCCAAACGGTCGGATGCACGGCATGGGGTTCACCTGGAGCCATGATTGGGATGATACCCGGGGGACGGGTTCTGCAGCCGTTCTGATCCAAAACGACGGGTCGGTAAGCATCATCGCACAGCACTCCGATGTGGGGGTAAATCCATGGACGGCCTACATGCAGATCGTTGCCGACGAGCTCGGCGTGCGCTGCGAGGATATCGAAATCAACCCCTTCGATTTGAACGTGGGCTTCGCCCTGATGTCGCCGGACGGGTCCTGCAATCTGGTCAGCAACGGCTACATCATCAAAAAAGCGGCGCAGAAAGCCAGACGGATGCTTTTGGATCTTGCCTCCGAAAAATTCAATCTGCCGCCCGAGACTCTCGATGTCAGAGACGGCGCGGTTTTCGAGAAGGCAAACCCACAGAACCGGATGCTCCTCAAGGATGTGGTCATGACGGCGGTGCCCATGCTGAACGCCGTCGGAATCTGGACGGAGCCTCCCGTGCTGGACTGGGCCTGGCATACCCAGGGGCTCTGGGGGCAGGCTATAGAAACCGGAAGGCCCCGCATGTGCAGGCAGGCAAACTTTATCGAGGTGGAGGTGGATACCGAAACCGGGGAGATTTTCGTCACGAAAGTCGTAAACGTCAACGACGTGGGAAAAGCCATCTCTCCGGAGAGCGTGGAGGGCCAGATGTACGGAGGCACCTATATGGGGCTGGGAAGAGCGCTCACCGAAGAGATGGTCTGGGATCCGGGAACGGGGGTGCTGCTCAACCGGAGCCTTCTGGACTACAAGTATGCAACCATGCTCGACTATCCGGAGCCCGAATGCATCTATATCGAGACGGGCCTGGGGCACGGCCCCTACGGATCCACCGGCATCGGTGAGAACACGGCCACCATGATCCCTGCCCTTCTAGGCCCCGCCGTATACAACGCCATCGGCATCCGGATCGATGATTTTCCGATCACTCCCGATAAAGTTCTCAAAGTCCTGAAGCCCTGGAAAAAGAAAAAAGACAAAGGAGCAGGATCATGAGAAGGTTTGCCCACTTCAACGCAGGGAGCGTGGAGGAGGCGGTCGCCATCCTGGGACGCTACGGCGGGCGGGCCTGTGTGATTGCCGGCGGAACGGATCTCCTGGGAAAAATGAAGGATGAAATTCTGCCAAATCTCCCTGAAGCCCTTGTCAACATCAAGACCATTCCCGGCCTGGATTTCATCGGGGAGCAAAACGGGATGCTTGGAATCGGTGCTACGACCCGGCTCGGGGATATCGCCGGCCACCCATTGGTGCGAAGCGGATACGCCGCGCTGGCAGAGTCGGCCGGCAGGGCGGCATCGCCCCATCTGCGGGAGATGGGAACCCTCGGGGGGAATGTCTGCCAGGATATCCGCTGCTGGTACTATCGGCACCCGAACAACCGCTTTCCCTGCCTGCGCAAGGGGGGAGGCAGATGCTATGCGGCCTCTGGAGAAAACCGGTATCACTCCATCTTCGGGGGAAGCGTGGAAAACGGCTGCTATGCGGTTCACCCCGGCGATACGGCACCGGCTCTGATTGCGCTCAACGCCAGGGTGAGAACATCCAGGCGGACCCTCGACGTCGAGAATCTCTTCGCGGTGAAGGTGGGCCGGACTTCAGTCCTGGATCATGATGAAATCGTGACCGGATTTGAAATACCCAAACCGGTGGACGGTGCAAGAAGCGCTTTTTTCAAATTCGCGCTGAGGAAAACCATCGATTTTCCCATCGTCAACTGTGCGGCGGTGGTCGCGTGTGATGCCGGCAGGGTGGCAGCCGCCAGAGTATGCCTCAACGCGGTATCGGTTGTCCCTTACCGGGCAAAGAAAGCGGAGGAATTCCTGATCGGCCGCCGTCTGGACGAAGCCTCCGCAGAGGCTGCCGGCCAAGCCGTGACATCGGATGCAGAGCCGCTTGACTGCAATCGCTACATGGTTCAAATCGCCGAAGTGATGGTGAAAAGAACTCTTCTGGCGTGCCGGGGGCAGACGGGATGAAGCATTGCGGGCTGTCCCGCCTCGACGGACAACCCGAAACCCGTAATCCGTAACCCGTAACCCGTAACCCGTTTTGCCATGTCCATACGTGTGCGGCTCAGTTTCCTCTTGATGAAATACGTTCCGGGCTATGACCCCGATGCCGGGATGCTGCTGGATGGTGCGGAGGATGAAACCGCAGCCGAAATCATCGAAAGGCTCGGGATTCCGCCGGGGGAAGTGGTCACAATCATGGTCAACGCCTATCCGGCAAGACCGGAAAGCGTCGTCAAAGACGGCGACTCCGTCACCCTGACAAAGATCATCGGAGGAGGATAACCAGCCAAGAAAGGAGGCGGCAATGGATCTAGGAATCAGAGGCAAGGTGGCGTTTATTACGGGCGGAAACCGCGGGATCGGCAAGGCTTCGGCCATGGAGCTGGCGGCGGAGGGGTGCCGGATCGCCATCACCGGGCGCAACGAAGCGGATCTTGCTTCCGCCAGGGAAGAGCTCCAGAGCTGCGGGGTCGGCGCACTTGCCATTCGAGCGGATATGGAAAAGGCCGAAGAGGTCGAAAAAGCCGTCAATCAGGCATTTGAAGCCTTCGGCCGCATCGATATTCTGTTCAACAACGCCGGCCACTCCAAACCCTGTACGCCCATCGGCGCAACAGACGAGGACTGGGACCGCCAGCTCGATATCCATCTGATGGCCTGTGTGCGCACCTGCCGGAAGATCGTTCCGAGGATGATCGAACAGCGGTGGGGCCGCATCATCAACATGAGCTCAATGTACGGGATTGCGCCGGGATCGGGGGTTACAGACTACAATGCGGCCAAGGCCGCGGTCATCAATTACACCCGTTCGCTGGCCATGGAGTATTCCCGTTACGGAATCTGTGCGACAGCCGTCTGCCCGGGGTTGATCCATACCGAAATCTGGGACAAGTTTGCCGACAAACTGGCGGCGGATTTGGGAAAAACAAGAAAGGACGTTTTGGATGCTGCCGCCGACCGGGCAAGTGCCGTCAAACGATACGCCGGGCCGCAGGAGGTGGGGAAGGTCGTTGCATTTCTGGCCTCGGAATGCGCCAGCTATATTACCGGCTGCACCATTCAGGTGGACGGCGGGGCTCTTGCAGGAATCGAGATCGGGATGATCTCCGATTGGATCCGTGGAACTTAAGAAATCCTTTAACTACGAAACACACGAAAAATATCAAAAACGCTATGATCTTACAGGAAATTTTCGAATAAATGCAACTGGTTCAGGAGGTTTTTCAATGCAACATGTCGTGAATGTGGAGGATCTGAAGCCGGATCAGGATGAACGCTCGCTTCGTCATGCGGTCAAAGGACGAACCAGCCAGATCCTGCGGGACACCTACTACCTGGTAGACCCCGAGAATTCAGCGTCAAAAAACCTGACAATGGGATATACCGTGATCTATCCGACCGGAAAGACGACGGGCCATGCCCATCCCGAAATGGAGGAAGTCTACTACATCCTTTCCGGAAAGGGGACGATGGTCATCGGGGAAGAGGAGTTTCCCATCGAATCCGGCGATGCGTTCCATGTCCCGTTCGGTCGGTATCACGTCACCTACAACACGGGAAATCAGCCTCTGGCGATGATCTGGGTGACCGGTAAAGACGAGAGTGCCGGGAAGTAAGCGAGGAGAGAAATGGATACGACCTTCATGCTCATCGACGGGGAATGGCTGGACGGCCGAAGTAATGATTACATCGAGGTGATGAATCCGGCAACCGAAGAAGTATTTGCCAGAGTTCCCCGGGCGACGGAAAGAGAAGTCGATCGGGCGCTGGAAGCTGCCGAAAGAGCGTTTCCCGCGTGGGCGGGTCTTTCGCCGTTCCAGCGTGCGGAATACCTCCATCGTGCCGGCGACATACTGGAAAATCGCAGGGAAGCCGTCGGCCGCCTGATTACAAGGGAGCAGGGAAAGCCCCTCAAGGAAGCGGTCGGCGAGGTGGAAAAAGCGGTGGAAATGCTTCGGTACTATTCCGAGGAAGGCAAACGGGCCTATGGGCAGATTGCTGCAAATGCGGATGCAATGGACCAAAGCCTGATCATCAGGCAGCCCGCAGGTGTGGTCGCGGCACTGTCCCCGTGGAACTATCCCGTGGAGCTGACCGGTTGGAAAGCAGCAGCGGCGCTGGCCGCCGGATGCACCATCGTGGCCAAGCCTCCTTCTCTGACCCCCCTTTCTCCCCTGGCGTACTGGCAATGCCTGTTCGATGCCGGTATTCCGGCCGGCGTGATCAACGCGGTCACCGGCTCCGGAGAAACCGTCGGCCGCCGCCTGGTAAGCAGTCCGATTCCCCGAAAGATTGCCTTTACGGGCTCTCTTGAAGTCGGGCTGGATATCCAGGATCGTGCGAAGGGTAAAATCCGCAAAATATCCCTGGAGCTGGGCGGGCAATGTCCGCTTGTCGTCAGCCGGAATTGCGATCTGGATCATGCGGTAAAAGGAGCGGTTCGAAGATCCTTCCGAAACATGGGTCAGATTTGCATCGCCATCAACCGCATATACGTCCATCAGGATATCTATGAATCGTTTTTAGAGGCATTTCGTAAGAAGACCATGGAGCTCGTAATCGGCAACGGAATCGAAGTCCCGGATGCCGATGTCGGGCCGATGGCCAGCCGGGAGGGCCTGGAGAAAACAAAAAGACATATCGAAGATGCCCTGGCCGGAGGCGCCCGGTTGATTTGCGGAGGCAAACGGCCTGCCGGACCCCGATACGGAAAAGGCTTCTTCTTTGAGCCAACCATCGTTGCCGATACAAACCACCAAATGCGGATCATGACCGAGGAGACATTCGGGCCTGCTGTGGGGGTCATGCCCTTTTCGAACCTGGACGAAGCGATCCGGCTGTCGAATGCGACGCCGTACGGACTTGCCGCGTATGCGTATACCAACGATCTGCATGAGATGAACAAGCTCGCCAGAGAAATCGAAGCCGGCTCGGTTGCCGTAAACAACGTGGACGCCGGCATCATGAACGCACCTTACGGAGGATGGAAACAGAGCGGCATCGGGCACGAACACGGCCACGAGGGGCTGGAAGAGTATCTCCAACTGAAACATGTCCGGATCCGGTACCGGGAGCCGGGGAGCAGAGGTCAGAGAAGGATGGAGGGAAGTCGGAAATCGGAAGTCTGAAGTCTGAAGAGCAGAAATTGAGAAGATGAGAAGTTTAGAAGATTAGACAACAGAGAACGTTGAACTTTGAAAGCCGGATCAATCGAAAATCCAAAATCTAAAATCTAAAATCTAAAATTCCTGTGGGGTTTCTCATGTCCAAACAATACGTCATGGGGATCGATATCGGAACTTCCGGGTGCAAAACCTTGATCGTTGACAACGACGGGCAGGTGGCGGCCCGTGCGACCGCAGAGTATCCCCTGTCGACGCCTCATCCGGGCTGGTCAGAGCAGGACCCGGAGCACTGGTATGCGGCTACCCTATCGACGGTGCGAAAAGCCCTGGACGATTGCGGCCCCGGCATCGAGATTAAGGCGATTGGCCTGAGCGGCCAGATGCACGGGCTGGTCGCGCTGGACAAAGGGGGGCGCGTATTGCGGCCCGCGATTCTATGGAATGACCAGCGAACGGAAAAACAGTGCCGGGAAATCCATGACCTGGCAGGGGGCATCCATGGCTTACTCGAAGCGACAAACAATCGAATGCTCCCGGGATATACCGGCGGCAAGATTCTCTGGCTTCGTGAAAACGAACCCTGGCTTTACGAGAGACTCCGGATCATATTGAATCCAAAAGATTACATCCGTTTTCGCATAACCGGAGAATACGCCACCGAAGTTTCCGATGCCTCAGGCACAGGATTGTTTAACGTGCGCGAACGTCGATGGGCTTATCCGCTGCTGGATCGACTGTCTATCCCCGGGGATGCTTTGCCGGCCTGTTACGAGTCGCCCGAAGTCAGCGGCTCGCTGCTCTCCGGCGTTGCTGCCGAGCTCGGACTACCGGCCGGAACGCCGGTTGTGGGAGGCGGAGGCGATGCCGTGGTTCAAACCACCGGCACGGGACTTGTAGAGCCCGGTATTCTGGGAACGACCATCGGCACAGCCGGTATCGTGGCCATGGCCCTGAATCAATGCTGCGAGAATCCCGGAGGGAAACTCCAGGTTTTCTGCAATACCATGCCCGGCAAATGGCATACCATGGGCGTCACCCTGGCGGCCGGCGGGTCCTTACGGTGGATGAGGGATACCCTGGGCGCTTCCGAAATTGAAGTGGCCCGCTGGATGGGAAAAGATGTTTACGAACTTTTGACAGATGAAGCGGCGCGAACGGCTCCGGGGTCCGAGGGACTTTTGTTTCTCCCGTATTTGATCGGAGAAAGATGCCCGTACCCGGATCCTAAGGCTCGGGGCGGCTTCATCGGTCTCACCTTGAGGCACGACCGCAGCAGCATCCTGCGCAGTGTTCTCGAGGGGGTCATTTTCAGCCTCAAGGATGTGGCTCAGCTCATCGAGGAAATGGGCATCGGAATCACTCAAATCCGAACCTCCGGCGGAGGAGCGGTCAGCCCTCTTTGGCGCCAGATACACGCTGATGTATTTGACAGCGAAGTGGTCACTGTCAGCGGCAGCGCCGAAGGGGGTGCATACGGTGCCGCTTTGGTGGCAGGCGCGGGTGCGGGGGTGTGGGAAAGCGTCGAGAAAGCGGTAGAGGTTGTGCGTACGAAGAGCCGAACCCGGCCGATCAAGGAAAATGTGGCAATTTACGGGCGTATATACGAAATCTACCGCAATCTATACCCCATACTGAAAAACACCTTCGATGAGATCGCAGGGATCTATCCAGCCTGAGCCGGGTGGGTCCAATTGCGTTCGGCCATACCGATTTTCATCTGCGGCAGAAGTCGGCGAACGGCAGGGTGCGATGCGGGGGCCGGCCGGGTTATTTCCAGATCCGCTCGTCGAGCCACCCAGAATCGATGCGACTTTTGTCATTTTCCACCTCCTTGACATATGGCTCAAATTTTATATGTCATTTGGCATATTGTCAATTCTCCCCGCCCGGGCCGTTATTCTGGAAATTGTCCGGCGGAACGGACGGGTTCCGGCCTGACCCGGGAAGCTGAGGAGGTGTTCCTTCCGGTTCGATATGACCGGTCTTCGGATGCCTTTTCTTTTCTCAACGACTGCATTCTGAGGCTGGAATTCTGCAATGGGAGCGCTGCCTGCGCGGCCAGCAGGGTCTGATTTTCGGTACGGTTTTTTATGCGAGGCTCGATGACCGCATACTCTCCGGGCAAATCCTGCAGCACGTTCCTGAAGACATCCACACACTCCGGACAGAGCTGTGTGCCGCGGACCTCTTCCAGGATAATCATGGCTTCTTCCCGGTTCATCCCGCGGCGGTATGGACGATCGCTTGTCAGTGCGTGGAATGTGTCTGCGACGGCGGTCATTCTGGCCCAGAGCATGATCTGCTTTCCCTTGATCTTGTCGGGATACCCCTTTCCGTCATACCGCTCATGGTGATGGAGGATGACCGGAAGAATCGGCTTAATGCTGGGAATCGATCCCAGAATCGATGCTCCGGTGACCGGGTGTTGCCGGATCACGGCGAATTCTGCCTCGCTGAGACGGCCCGGCTTCAGGAGGATACTGTCAGGCACACCGATTTTTCCGAGATCATGAAGCCTTCCTGCAATGCCGAGGGACTCCACCTCCTCCGGGCCGACATTCATTCGAACGCCCATCCTCCTCACAATCGCTGCGACCGCTTCCGAATGGCCCCGTGTGTAGGGGTCTCGGGCTTCCAGGGCCGTAATCAGGCTGGTAATGCTCGCCAGCATCATCTTCTGCTCGGAGTCCAGACGCTCTCTTTCCTTGAGCAGGATGAGGAAGTGGTCGGAAAGGAGTCTTTCGACCGTAATCACCACCTGTTCGAGATTAAACGGCTTTACCAGATAACCAGCCGCACCCGATTGCACGGTACTGCGCATAACGGCACGATCGTTATTCGCGCTCATGATGACAAAGGGAATCCCGCTCAGCGAGGGGTCCGAATGGATCTTTCTGCAGAGCTCCAGCCCGTTCATCTCAGGCATGTCGATATCGCTGAGAATCAAATCGGGCCTGCGTCCCTCGATCCGCTTGATGGCCTGTTTTCCGTTTCCAGCCGCCACAACCTGAAATCCCGCTCCTTCCAGGCCCTGTCCGACCAGCCGGCGGATGCTGGGTGAGTCGTCCACGACCAGAATCAGACGGCTCCGGTGAAACCTGGATTTCTCCAGCACCCTTTCAACGGTATCGATCAGGTGATTGTGCGCCTCTGATTTCGAGATATAGGCGTCCGCACCGGATTTGAAGCCTTTCTCAACATCCCGGTCATGGTCCATGGAGCTGAGGATGATCACCGGAATGCCTCTGGTAGCGGGGTTGCACTTCAGTCTCTGACAGAGATCGAATCCGTCCAGCTTGGGCATTTCCACATCCGATATGATCAGATCGAAGCCGGAGGCAAGGGCCATTTCCTGCCCCTGCAGTCCGTCTACAGCCTGGGCGACCACCGCGCCGAACCTCTCGAGCTCCTTTTTCAAGGCCCGGCGTATGATCGAGCTGTCATCCACGATGAGAATTTTCGGCGGATTGTTCATAAAAACAGCTCCTCGATCCGGCAACCCCGATTCCCGACTTTCTTTCGTCCAGGATGCCTTTTCCCGGGTCGTTTAACAGGATCGTTCAAGCGGAGAGGATACATCCGGGGAACCTCTCGGGATTGTGCTCTTACCGCCTTTCATCGGCTCAACTCATGGAAGCCTTTAATGCTGAGACCTCCATGAAGACCCCCGCTCGACAAGGGAGTAAAGCTGCAAGGTCTTTACCGGAACCGGCTGCGGGTTTGACGCTTTTTTTCCCTGCGGATTTCTGCTATGGACATGGATATTTCATCTATCGGGGAAAGGAGCACGATCATGACGATCGCCGAAAAAATCCTTGCCGCTCACAGCGGAAGAAAAAAAGTTGAACCGGGGGAGTTCGTAAATGTTTCCGTGGACCTTGCGTTCGCACAGGAGGGGATGACGCCGCTTGTCGTCGACGCCTTTCGACAGCTTAAGATCGAGCGGGTGTTTGACCCCGGAAAGGTCGTCTTCGTGGTGGATCATTCCTGCCCGAGCAAGGATATCCCCTCTGCAGAGCAGGCCAAACTGCAGCGCGAGTTTGCGCGGGAGCAGGGAGCCGTCTATTACGATGTAGGGCGCGGGGGCATCGAGCATGTGCTCATCCCCGAAGAAGGCCTGGCATTGCCCGGCCAGGTGATCGTCGGCGCGGACTCGCACACCTGCACTTCCGGAGCCCTCGGGGCGTTTGCCACGGGTATGGGAGCAACCGATATCGCGGTAGCGATGGCAACGGGCGAAGTGTGGATGAAGGTGCCGCCGACGCTGAAATTGGTCTACCACGGCCGTCTTCCGGAATGGGTGAGCGGGAAAGACCTGATCCTCCATACGATCGGCGACATCGGTGTGGACGGAGCACGGTATTCGGCCATGGAGTTTACCGGCGAGGCGGCGGATGCGCTCGATATGGACGGGCGTTTTACCATGGCCAATATGGCGATCGAGGCCGGAGCAAAGGTGGGGCTGTTCCAGGTGGATGAAAAGACCCGTACGTACGTTGCGGAACACGGCAACGGACCGTTTACAGCCTATGCGCCCGATAAAGACGCCCGGTATGCGAGAGTCATCGAGTATGACGCCGGCAAAATCGAGCCCCAGGTGGCGCTTCCAAGCATCCCGTCCAACGTGAGGCCCGTCAGCCGCGTCGTGGACGTCCGGTTGGACCAGGTGGTCATCGGAGCATGCACCAACGGCCGCTTAAGCGATCTCAGAATCGCCGCACAAATACTGAAGGGGAGAAAAGTTCATGGGGACCTGCGGTGTATCGTCATCCCCGGATCGCAGCGGGTGTATCTGGATGCCTTGAAGGAGGGGCTGATCGAAAGCTTCGTCAGGGCCGGAGCCGCCGTCAGCACGCCGACCTGCGGGCCTTGCGCGGGCCTCCACATGGGGATCCTGGCATCCGGAGAGCGGGCGCTGTCGACTTCGAACCGGAATTTTGTCGGGCGGATGGGAAGCCCGAAATCCGAAGTCTATCTGGCCGGCCCTGCGGTCGCAGCGGCCAGCGCCGTGCTGGGCCGGATCGCCGGCCCCGAGGAGGTGGTATCATGAAACTTCAAGGCAAAGCGCACAAGTACGGAGCGGATGTAAACACGGACCTGATCATCCCGGCCCGCTACCTGCACGATGACGATCGGACCCGGTGGGTGAAGCACTGCATGGAAGATATCGACACGGAGTTTGTAAAGCGGCTGAAAACGGGGGATTTCATCGTCGCAACGACCAACTTCGGCTGCGGCTCGTCCAGGGAACAGGCACCGATCGTAATCAAGGAGTCGGGCGTTTCGGGTGTGATCGCGTCCAGTTTTGCGCGTATTTTCTTCCGAAATGCCATCAACATCGGGCTCCCCATCCTCGAATCCCCGGAGGCGGCCGAAGCCGCACAGATGGGAGACGAACTGGAGGTGGATCTCGGCACGGGCACGATCCGCAACCTCAGCAGGAATCAAACGTTCCATGCCCAGCCTTTCCCGGACTTTATGAGGGGAATCATGGAAAAAGGGGGGCTCATCGCCTATACCCGGGAACGCTTCAAGAAGAAGCGATAGCGCCGTTTTCACTCCGATTGCAGTCGCATGCAAAAACAAAATAAAGGAAAGACGATGCGGATGAAGACAGGCGGACTTTGATGAATGACAGAGCGAAGGCCTTGATCGAGGCGTTGCGGCTTTTTCCTCATCCGGAAGGCGGATTTTACCGGGAGATCTTTAGATCCTCATCGGTTGTCTGCCCGAGGGATGCCCGCGGTGAACGGTCTGCCGCTACCGCAATTTACTTTCTGCTTGTATCCGGAAGCTGCAGCCGCTGGCACAAGGTTGCATCCGATGAATTGTGGATCCACCTGGAAGGAAGCGCGATCGAGCTCTGGAGCCTCGATTGGCCCGAGCGTCTCCTCTCTTCTTCGATGCTGGGGCCGCTCGATGCGCATTCGGCACCGATAAGAACCATTCCGGCCGGAGCATGGCAGGCGGCGGAGATCTCCGGTGAATATGCATTGGCCGCCTGCATCGTTGCGCCCGGTTTCGAGTTCGAAGATTTCGAGATGATCCGGGCCGGCAGCGAGCAGGATCGGTGGCTCAGACAGAACGGCCGCGGCGCAGGATGCCTGTAAACCCCGGCAATTCGCGATGAAGGACAGGCCGGAGGGCGGCCGGATCTTAGAACGGTTCGCTTTTCAAATGAAGACGGCGAGGGTCATGTGAAGCGCAGGGTCAGAACGTTTGCATCTCCTTCGCGCCTGTAGGTCAGCTCCTTTGTCATCTGCCGCACCAGATAGATGCCGAGGCCGCCCACCCGCTTCTCGGATATCCCTTGAGACAGGTCCGGCTCATCCATCTCGAGCGGGTTGAAGGGAGGTCCCCAGTCTCTGACAAGAACGGAAAAGGCCCCTTCATCTGCAGAAAAGCACGCTATTTCGATCTCCCCCTGCCCGGAAGGATAGGCATAGCTGATGGAATTGACCAGCAGCTCTTCGAGCGCGAGCTTCACCGAGAAGACCTCTTCCTCCGAGAGCTTCATCCGCTCCGCTTCCTGAACGGCAAAAGAAATGAGGCTTTCGAGATGCTCAAGTTTCGCAGGCAGGCGCAGGCTTTCCATGCGATGTCCTTCACAACCGGCTGATTGCTTCCTCGAGGGAGCTGCACATGGGAAACAGAGAGGAAAAACCGGAAATCGAGAACACCCTCTCGACCATCTTCGATGGGTTGCAGAAGGCGATCTGCCCCTTGATGGCTTTGAGCTTCTTGGCGGTCACAAGAATGCTCCTGAGGCCTGCGCTGCTGATGTACTCAAGCTCCGCAAGATCGATCACGAGTGTATTTTCCCCACCATCGATCCACCCGCCGCATGCCTTTTCGAAATCGGGTGCGCTGACCGCGTCCATGCTCCCCTTGATCTTTACCACAAAGGCTTTATCCTGCTTGTCGCATGTGAGATCCATCCATTTCCTCCTTGAAAACCGAAATCGCTGTACCCCTCCAGGCGCATCGTCTGTGATATCCCGGAGGAATCTCCCGCAGTAGGAAGCGCATTTAAACACAAAAGGATCTCTTTGAAAAGATCGATTTTTCCAAAATTCTTGCTCTTTACACAAAACTGTCCTATGAGGGCCGGAACATGCTTCAGAAGGAGGACAAACAGCAAGTCTTCCTGTTCCTTCTTCGTGCCTTCGTGTCTTGGTGGCTGAACTGTTACAAAGACGTCGAAATATGACTGCATCTTGGATGGATGCTCGGAGGACTCCTTGAAGAAAGACGCCGATCGTGTGCTGCGCATAGGCCTCTTCCTGGACGCGGCTTTTCTCCCGCTTTGCACCTCCTTCGTGCAAAAAGCGGCGACCGCACTGGGTCTTGGCGAAGAGGAATCCATGGCCCTCACCCTGGCGGCGGAAGAGATTTTCGCCTACCTCTGCCGGATCGCGTCCCCGCACCAGCCCCTGGAAATCCGCTGTTCAAGCGGCCGCTATTATGTCCAGGCCGAATTCACCTGCCCGCTGGAAGACTTCGATATGCGGTTTTTCAATCTTACGGCCAGCGTATCCCCGGACGATGAGACGAGCCTGGAAGAAATGGGGCTCCTCATCGCATCCAGGTTTGTGGACCGGCTGGACGTGAGACGGGCGCCGAATCAGGGAATTCTGCTCAGCCTCGTCAAAGAAAAGGATTACCCGGCTGTAACTGAGATCGGCACCGATATCGGACCCGAAATGAAACCTGAAGTTCAGGCCCCCGTGCCCGAAACCGCGGCCGAGTTCTCCATCGAAGGTGCGGATCCGGAAAACATGAAGCTTTTCGCGCAGCGGGTCAACGCCCGTTTCCCGGCATGGCTCTTCCCGCAGTCCTTCCGTTTTCCGGGGAAGGTGGTGGATATGGTTGCAGGAGGCGAGTACGAAGCGGCCCTGGCCTTCGGACCGGGGAAACGGCTGCAGGGAGGCATTGTCTGGCATTGGGCCAGCGGCAAGACCGTGGAGTGCTACGGCCCTTATCTGTTCGGCCGGGGATCCGTGCACGCCATGGCGGATGCCTTGACGGAGGCCTGCATCGGCGCCGTTGCAAAGACCCCGGCCGTCGGGCTGGTGAATCCCTTCCCCACCCCGGATCTTCCCCGGGAGCATTTCGAGGTCCTGGGGGATCTGACTCTGGTGGATGAAAAGGGTGCAGGAATCCCGCTCACCTCCCATTTCAGG